>JACZIY010000818.1 GCA_014860845.1 Anaerolineaceae bacterium | reverse complement strand
GTCGTGGTTGATCCACATCGTCCTGGTCATGAAACCAGCTATTATCCTGGTGAAACCAATACTATTCATGCAGATGTATTTGTAATCAACAAAGTGGACACTGCTGATCCTGAAAATGTGATAAAAGTCCGTGAGAACATCCACCGTTTAAACCCCAACGCACTGGTCATTGAAGGTGCTTCACCCTTATTTGTGGAAGATCCAGAAGCAATTCGGGGTAAACGAGTTCTGGTTGTGGAGGATGGACCAACATTGACACACGGCGGCATGAAATATGGCGCTGCATTTGTAGCTGCCCGACGATTTGGTGCCAAAGAGATCGTTGATCCACGTCCATTCGCTGTTCGAACCATCATTGATACTTATAATAAATATCCAGAAACTGGAACAATACTTCCAGCCATGGGTTATGGTGCGGAGCAAATGAAAGACCTTGAAGATACAATTAATAATTCTGATGTTGATCTGGTGGTCTCTGGTACACCCATCGATCTCAATCGTGTCATTAAGGTTAACAAACCATTACAACGTGTTCGATATGAATTGCAGGAGATTGGTCAACCTACTTTGACAGACATTCTTAAAGCAAAATTTGGAAAATAGAAAAAATGTAAATACAGGGATCGGATTTTCTCCGATCCCTGTATTTGAAAGGCTGCTATGTTTATTGATGAAGCCAAAATATTTGTAACCTCCGGAAAAGGCGGTGATGGTGCTGTCCATTTTCGCCGTGAGAAATATGTACCGAGAGGAGGTCCTGATGGGGGGGATGGAGGTCGTGGAGGAGATGTGGTATTACGAGTCAAACTCACCATGAATACACTTCATTCTTTCCAGTTCAATCAGAAGTTTTTGGCTTCACCTGGTGGAAATGGTGCGAAACAAAAAATGACCGGTCGCTCAGCCAACACATTGTATATTGATGTACCCCCTGGGACACTGGTATATGACGATGAAACGGGTGAGCTATTAGGTGACCTGGTTGAACGTGATCAGGAATTAACAATTTGCAAAGGCGGTCGGGGTGGAAAAGGTAATGTTCACTTCGTCAGTGCCAGACATCAGGTTCCTCGCGTTGGTGAAAAAGGTGAGCCAGGTGAAGAAAAGAGTTTACGCCTGGAATTAAAATTGATTGCTGATGTTGGCATTGTTGGTGTTCCCAATGCTGGTAAATCGAGCTTCCTGGCTGCGGTAACGAATGCGACACCAAAAATTGCGGATTACCCATTCACGACCCTGGAACCGAACCTGGGTGTTGTTAATCTGGATATGGATAATTCATTGGTTCTTGCAGACATTCCTGGTTTGATTGAAGGTGCTCATTTGGGTGCTGGATTGGGAGATTCATTTTTAAGACACATCCAACGAACAAGAGTGTTAATTCATATGTTGGATGGTCTCTCGGAGGATCCGATAGCCGATTTCTCGCAAATCAATTCTGAAATGGCGTTATTCGACCCAGCATTAAAACAAAAATCTCAATTGGTTATATTTAATAAAATGGATGTTCCAGAAGCCCAGGAAAAATGGCCAAAGGTCAAGAAAACATTGGAATCCAAAGGATACCAGCCAATGGCTATTTCTGCCTTGATCCATCAAGATTTACAACCTGTATTGTGGAAGGTTCTGGAATTGGTACAAAAAGCTCCTGAACCTGAGGTCACCGAGAAAATGCCGATATATCGTCCGGAAGAAGATCCGAATGAATTCTATATCGAAGTTGAGGAAGGGGGTTTCCGTGTCATTGGAAAAGCGATCCAACGGGCAGCAAAGATGACCTATTGGGAACATGAAGGCTCACTTCGCCGCTTCCAAAAGTTGCTGGAAGCCCTGGGTGTTGAAGCAGCACTAAGGGATATGGGAATTGAAGAAGGACAAAGTGTGTTCATTGAGGATTATGAACTGGAATGGCAGGATTAGGAATGCGTGTCGGGATTTTTGGAGGAACCTTTGATCCTCCCCATTTGGGTCATCTCATTTTAGCTGCAGAAGCTACTTCTCAAATGAAATTGGATCGCCTATTATGGGTTCTGACGCCTGATCCTCCACATAAACAGGACCAGCACCTGACACCTATAGAAATTCGTTTTGAATTGGTGCAGTTATCTTTAATGGATGATCCTACTTTTGAAATGTGTCGTGTTGATCTCGATCGACCTGGACCACACTATACGTTGGATACTGTAAAACTCATAAAAAATGAATATCCCAGTGCAGAAGTATTTTATCTAATTGGAGGTGATTCATTGCATGATTACCCTAATTGGCATCGAGCTGATGAATTACTCGATGAGGTGAATGGACTGGGGGTTATGCGCCGCCCAGGAGATCAGATAGATATGAGTTTACTTGAAACTCGAGTACCTGGAATAAGTGCAAAAGTCCACTTTATTGAAGCGCCATTACTCGAGATTGCTTCTCATCAAATCCGCAGACGTATTCGTCAGAATAGGCCATTTCGTTATTATATTTTACCGGTGATCTATCAAAGAATTCTGGAAAAGAAGTATTATTTTGATGTTTCACCAGATAAAAATGGTGACTCAAACCCAGTTAAAAATCAGGTTTAGGATTATCCGATTTTAATAAAATCTGTTCAGGAAAGAAATGAATTCAGAAAAAAAGCATCCAGGTCATTCAGGATGCTTTTTTTTCAAAAGATGAAAAATTATGGTTGGCTGATCAATTGAAGGTTTCCGATGCCCATTTTCACATCAAAAGACAATTGCGGGCCAGTTCCATATAAATTATATTCATTACCGGAAACATTCCAGGTGCCTTTCAACTCAACATTGTTCAGGCCGCCATCAACAATTACATACGCTGATACACCTTTGGGTACTATGATTTTCACGTCACCCAAACCAAAGTTGATTTCAATATCCATATCTCTCTGTAAATCACCGGAAAAATCAAGTGTGTAAGATCCAGGACCAGCATCAAAAACCATGCTATCCGTATTGGTATTGGCCAGCCCAATGATTTCGATCTGAGAAGCACCTGTTGAATAGTGGAATGAAGTCATTTCAACAGGATTCAAGGTGTCAAAGCGGATATTTCCCTGGCTAGCCCCATCACTAATTCTTACTTTGGTAAGCGGTATTCCACTCAGATCCAAATTCCCCTGGTAAGCTCCCGCATTGATTTCCAGATCGGTCGGATGATCACCTAATTGAATATCCCAATCATTGATTACCTTTTCATCGGGGATTCCTATTTGTTTATTGGTTTCCTGGATAATGCGGATACCATAATTCGTTTGATGAATTTCAGGATTCCAGAGGGAAACATTGTAGCGAACTTCACCGGTGACCCAGTTATCTGAACCCCCCATTATGTTCAACCGTCCAGCTCCCATGCCGATTTCCAGTTCGGAACTATCCTGGCCTTGTGGAACAGCTTCGTTAATCGCGTAAGTGGTTTCATTAGAAGTTGTGACTTTGGGTAAGTTCACATTGAAAGAACAAGCCAAAGAAGTAAACAACAGTATAAAAATTACAATCATTATTTTAAATTTCATTTCAAACCTCAAATCATTTAAATTATTTTTCTTTACTTTCAAAATTGTTTTCATCACGTTGTGGTTCAGGGGATGAAGGTATCACTTCATCCATTACCGGTGTAACTGAGGTACTCAATACAGGTTTGGGTAAAACTTCGGGATAATCACGTGTTCCAATCCGGGTTAGAATGATGGCACCTAATCCGAACATACTTAATGTGCTAACCAGCAACCATCCTATACAGGGAATTGCTCCTAAGACTCTCCCTACAATGGAAAGGATTACGGTTCCCAATCCGGCAATTAATGCTGGTGACAAACCGGATTTTGCACCGAAAAGTCGCTTACCAATTTCATACCCCAATGCAATCCATCCGTAAGTGACAGCTACCATCAATGCCATGATGCCAATCAAACCCAAAGGAATGAAGATAATTGTAATTAAACATACCAGAATTGCAGCTGGAAAAGCAAAAGCAGTTAGCAATCCAATACCCCAATGGGTGAAAGGTTGATTTCCGATGGCGGTAGAAATTCGCTCTGTTGATTTAGGAGCAATTAATAGCACAAGCATGGCTAAACCACCCATGGCGATAATCTGCAAAATTGACCATAAGATTTTTGTTACAAAGCCGGTTGTTTTTCTGGCTGCTTCCAGTGGAATATTGGTCGTATCCGGAACATCAATTTTTCCAAAATTGAAATCAAATGGCAGATTTGAGATCTGAGTGCCTTCAATTCGAGCCCCATCCATTTGGTGTAAATTAGAACCAAAATTATAAAAGGATCCTTCAATCACAGCGTTCTGGTTGAGTGTAACAGTACCACCAATAGCCTGGATATCGCCTGTTACAATGCCATCAATTTCCAGGATTCCACCGATGATGGCAATGTCACCGTTGACTTGTGAGCCGATTCTTAATATTGCAGTTCCACCTATTACTGCCAGATCACCATTAAGTGTCTGATTTTCCTTCAAAGTAAATGATTGTCCCAGGACAACCTTATCTTCATTAATGGTTGGTGGTGGATCGATTAAAGTGTTTGCAGATACACTACCAACATGTGCAAAAACCATAAACAACAATATCAAAATTGAGATAAATCTTTTTGAAATTTTCATTTTACTAAAACTCCTTGTTTTGACACTTTCCAGACTGTTAATCCCCAAAGTGGAGTAAGGATGATGCCCCAAACGATGAGCAAGATCCATCCAAAGACGACAGCTATTGTTGGAATACTTTGGAAGAATTGAAAAACCATTGCCCGTAGATTGATAAATGCCTGGACAATGCCTGTAAATGTTGATACAGCTCCAACGATGAGCTCTCCGGTTGTATATGAAAGAAAAAATATGGCCCCTAAAATAAGTGTAATAATAATTAATATCAATCCATCACCAATCAAAGTTTTGATGGCTTGTTTTTTATGTAGCACTTCTTTATTCATTTCCATTCTGGCAGCAAATCGTTGTGAAAACCCGATTGCTGGTACTGCCATAGGGGTCTGGAACAATAGTGTTTCTACCTGACCCCAGGCTGATTGCAGATCGGTACATTGATCGCATTCGAGTAAATGCTGGTTCAATTTAATGTTATCCTCTTTTGTTCTTTCTTTTTGTTCAAAAATCCATTCTTCAAAAGGCTGGTGATCCATTTTTCATCCTTTCTACATGGGAGGAGGTCTGGTTTTGAGATTGCCAGGCTACTGCTAACTTTTTTCTCGCTCGGTGCAATCTGCTTTTTACGGCGTTGATTGTTATATCGAGTACCTGACTGATCTCTTCTTCGGAGCATTCATGCCAATATCTCAAAACGATGGAAGCGCGGTCGAGTTCTGGTAATTCATTCAATAATTCCTGTATTTGTGATTGGTGCTCTTTTTGTAATGTCACTGCTTCTGGATTGGGTGTATTATGATCCGGTGTTGTTTCAGCTAAAAAATCATCAATATCCAAAACAGGGAGCTTGCGTCTACGATGCTGATCAATACAATAGTGTGCAGCTATGGAGAGTAACCATGTGGCAAATGATCGATCAGGGTTGTATTTTTTGATCGATTGAAAAGCCCTCCAAAATGTTTCCTGTGCTGCATCTTCCGCTGCTTCCGAATTGCCTAACATTCTGTAACATAAATTAAATACTGGCTTTTGAAAACTCTCAACGATCTGGTTGAAAGCAGTTTCATCGCCTTTCATTGAAAGTTTCAGAATATCAGGCTCGATGTTATTCACAAACACTCCATTTTTTGCTTCATCATAATATACGCATCTGATAGGTAAAAGGTGTCAAATAATTAGGGATTAATTTCATCTATTCGAAATCCCAAGGATATGAGGAATACTGTCAAAGATATTTTGTTAAGCCACTGGAAAGAAAACCATTTTTTTATTGATATATAATGAAATTAAAGAGATTTCATAGAAATTATATCAACGATAGATTGTTGGAAGTATTTCTCCTTTTTCATACCTTTTGAAAATGCTCTATGTTTTTCCGAATTGATTTTTTTGAATAATTATTTTTTTGAGTGAGTATTCTTAAAACCGAAATAAAGGTGTAATGATATGAAATTAGGTGTTTGTTACTATCCTGAACAAAATGCTGAAGAGATCTGGCAGATTGATGCGAAAGCGATGTGTGAACTGGGTTTGCGAATCGTCAGAATTGGTGAATTCGCCTGGTTTAAGATGGAACCCTCACAAGGAATGTTTGAGTGGGATTGGCTGGATCGAATTCTGGACATTTTACATCATGAAGAAATTCAGGTGGTTCTTAGCACTCCAACTTCAGCACCACCATCCTGGATGATCTATGAACATCCTGATATTTTACCAGTAGCAGAAAATGGTATCAGTAAGAATTTTGGATCCCGTCGGCATTATTGCCCTAACAACTTAGCCTTCCATGATTACACCAGAAAGATTGTCACACAATTAGCCTACCGCTATGGAAAACATCCTGCGGTGATTGGATGGCAGGTGGATAATGAATTCGGCGCGCATCATTCTGTGCGTTGTTATTGCGACCGATGTGTGAGCCAATTTCGAGCATGGTTAATAAATCGATACCAGACTTTAAATCATCTGAATAATTCATGGGGAACAATTTTCTGGAGTCAGGTTTATACCAATTGGAATGAAATTTATCCGCCGAATTTGACCGTGGCCACCCCCAATCCTTCTCAGGTTCTGGATTATCACCGTTTTTCATCTGATTCATTTATTAATTATCAAAAAATTCAGGTTGATATCCTTCGTGAAAATACTGAAAACCAATTTATCACCCATAATCCGGATTTTGGCTCCTTTGAAATAGATACTCATCAATTAGCAAATGATCTCGACTTCTTATCCTGGAATTCATCTCCGACTGGCCAGGCAGAAAAATTTACCAGTCGGTTATATGCTCCCTGGGATTCCATACCGGAATTTTCTTACGATGTAGGTGATCCTTATATCACTGGTTTCTTCCATGCCTGGGTACGTGGAGCAAAATCAAAACCATTTTGGGTGATGCAGCAACAAGTAGGACAAACAAATTGGGGGGAAATCAATCCCGGTATTCGCCCAGGAACAGTACGTTTGTGGACCTGGCACGCTGTAGCGAATGGCGCGGAGACAGTTGTGTATTTCCGCTGGCGGGCAACCCGTTTTGCGCAGGAGAGTTACCAATCGGGTTTGTTAAAACATGATGGCTCATTGGATATGGGTTATAAGGAGATAGCGAATTTGCTGCCAGAATCACCGGTGATGCAACAATTGCGGGATGAACCGCTTAATTCGCCGGTAGCGATTCTGACTCGTTTTGATGACTTATGGGCGATCAAAATCCAACCGCATCGAAAAGATTATGATTATTTGCGAACGGTATTCTCTTACTACCGTGCACTGGTTGAATTGGGTATTAGTGCTGATCTCGTACCGTACGATGCTGATCTAAGCGAATATCGTTTGGTGATTGCTCCATTGATGTTTATTGGTGATCCGGATATTATTGCCCATTTGGAAGCTTATGTTGCCAGAGGAGGTTCCCTGTTATTAGGTCCCCGGTCTGGTAGTAAAAATGAATCAAATATATTGGTTAACGAACCATTACCTGGATTACTGAGATCATTGGTAGGTGGAATTATCAATGACTGGCAATCCTTACCCATCGATGTACAATTTGCCATACGTTCTGAAATATCAGGTTTATATGGTGATGTTGGAATTTGGACAGAATCCATTCGTCCGGACGATAACGAAATCGTGAATATTCTGGTACGTTATTTAGGCGGGCCAATGTCTGGTCGTGCAGCTGTTACGGATCATGATTTTGGCGCCGGGAATGTATATTATTTAGGTTTCTATCCCAATCACGAGCAATCAAAAGCCATTTTAAAATATTTCATGAAATCCTTGAATTATGAAGGGATTCTGGATCTACCGGATGGGGTAGTGGTGATTCAACGCGGAAACCATCGCATTGCTTTTAATTTCACCAGGAATGAGAAAACATTCGTAATGGATGACCAGATGGTGACACTACCACCACGGGATATCCGATTCTTTCTGCGCGATTGGAGTTAGTTCCACCTTACAGATATGGTTTCTGAATTTAGCCTTTTGCCGGCGATCCTATCGCACAACATTGGTCGTTATCCCCTGGATTGTTGCCTATGCCCAATATCATGCGGGTGGGTGGATCGGATTGGGGTTGCATGCCAGCCATCACGATTTGTGGAATGATCGATTTTCTGTTTTCAAGAATACCGATACTGAAGGGTTGATTTCCAATCTTAGCCTGCAAGTGAGACAATAAGGTTAAATCAGCTGGTTGATCATTTAGACGAACCCAGGGGCCAACTGTAACCCAACCTCCCGAGCCAACCCTTCCAAACAAATAACCTGATATGTGATGATTTTGTTTCCATACCAATGCCAGATCTGGATAATTCTGCCATCTCCTTTGCAGAAAAAAGCTCCGGTCATCACCGAAAGTGCGCTGATCCAGGAGGAACACTTCCTGCAGGTCTTCTATGCTCATCGGTTGAACTTCTGTGGATTCCTTTGCAGGTATCTGGCCGAAGAATCTCAGTGAACGGCAGATTGGTTTGAAGCCAAGACTTTCATATAAAGGAATGGCTTTTTGAACTCCATCCAGAAAAATTCCGCGCAGGTGGTTTTTTTGTAAAAATTGAATAGACTGATGCATCAGAGCTTTGCCAATACCCAGATTTCGATATTTCCTGTCGACGATCAACTCTCCAATAAAACCAATTTGATGGTAAGCCGTAGCGATGCAAATTCCAACGCAAACGCCATTTTGTTCATAAAGAAAGCACCCTTGAGGTTCGTGTTCAAAAAAGGACTGGATTTCCAGTATTGTTTCACTATGCCAGCCCTCATGTTTGGTTAAACTGGCAGCGAACTCCATATCAGCCTGGCTATGAAAATTTCTGATCACCCCATTCTGATTATTGATCATATTTCCGGATTAACTTGCATGTTTTCTGTGGATTATCCGTCAGGACAGCGTCAACTTTCATTTTTTCATAAATCCATAGTCGTTTATCCGGGGTGGGATCGAGCGGGCAGACGATTTGTTGGTTTTTACGTACCTGACGGATATAGAAAGGATTGAGGATTACCAATGGCCAGAAAGGACCGATGATCTGCATCTCTGGGTCGGGGATGTAGCCGGACATGGTGATCAGCCCGGCTGGGATATCCGATGCAAGCCGGTGTAAGCATAATACGCGTTCTTTAGAGAAGGAGATCACAAAGGTGCGATCCCGAATCCCGGCTGAGGTTAACACTTCAACTAATTGCTGGCAGGTTTCATCCTCCAGAAAGCGATCGGATTTAAGTTCGAGTGCCAGGGCTACATCCTGTGGAAGCATGGATGCCAGTTCAGTCAATAATGGGATTCTTTCCGACCTGAATTCTTTTCTGCCATAATAGGCTGTAAATTGCTTTAATTCCTCTACGGAATAATCTGAGACCAGACCGGTTCCGTCAGTGGTACGATCGATGCTGCCATCGTGGATGCAGATGAATTGATTATCCTTGCTGACCTGAAGATCAGTTTCGAGTATATCAGCGCCATCGAGAAAGGATTGTTTGAATGACGCC
>JACZIY010000817.1 GCA_014860845.1 Anaerolineaceae bacterium | reverse complement strand
ATATAGAAAATTGAGGCTTTGGCTACTTCACCATTCTCCACGTTTTCTTCTTTTAAAATAATCGTGCCGGCTGTAACCGTGTATTCCAATTTATTACCATCAATGATGATGCTGTGTTGTGTTTTTGAGGTGATTTCTTGTGGTTTTGTTTCCTTCTCTTTTTGGTCTGAAGGTTGAGATTGTTCTGACATTTTTCCTCCTTGGATGGTCAATATCATTTCATTGTATCAGAGCCTGATAATTGCACAATAATAACTACAGACTCCGTTTATTAGGATATTGAAAATAAAGTACAATCATCATGAGGTAAATTCATGATTCACTTACGATCTGTTCACATCAAGAATCTCGAAGATTCACCTTCATCCTATCCATTCAATTTGCCCTTGATTCAACAATTGCCCAGTATTAACTTCCAATCCCCGGTAACTTTTTTTGTTGGAGAAAATGGATCTGGGAAATCCACCCTGATTGAAACCATTGCCATGGCTATTGGCTCAATCGTTGTTGGTAGTGAAAATATTCAGAATGACAAATCAATGCTACCAGCAAAGAAATTAGCCAATTATCTTCAACTGACTTGGAATAAACGTACCCATAAAGGTTTCTTTCTCCGGGCTGAAGATTTTTTTGGATATGCCCGGCGCATGGCTCAATTAAGAGCGGAGATGCAAGCAGAGCTGGAGGAGATGCAAAAACAAACCAGTCATCGTTCAACCCTGGCTCAACAATTAGCAGAATCACCTTTTCAACGAGAATTGTACGGTATGAAACAGAATAAATCCGATTCGCTGGATCATATATCGCATGGTGAGAGTTTTTTACAATTATTTCAATCTCGTTTTGTACCGGATGGATTGTACTTACTGGATGAACCCGAAGCCCCTCTCTCTCCATTGCGCCAGTTAACCCTCATCACCATGATCAAACAGATGGTAGCAAAGAATGCCCAATTCATTATCGCAACCCACTCACCCATCTTAATGGCATTTCCCGATGCAGAGATCCTCAATTTCGATGAAGTACCGATACGCCCCATCGCATTTGATGACTTACAACACGTGGAAATCATGCGTGGTTTCCTGAACAGTCCAGAGGCATACTTAAAACATCTATAATGATCCGGTTGTAATATGATTTGATTCATCTTTTTTTGTCCAAAATGGGTTGGTTTGCAAATTTTAGATTTGGAGATAAAATTATCTTGTTTGGTTAAAAAGGGCATAACCAAAACAGAAAATAAGGGTTAACCCTTTCAAGGATGTTTTATTGATATTTCTGAGCCAAACCTTTTAATAAAAATCCTGAAATACAGGTCTATTTATATTTAATCATCAGGAAGGAAAACAAGCATGAGTTCAATCTCTCAAAGTGTAAAACCCAGTATTGCTATAAAAACACGTAGTCGAAATTATTTGTTGTACATGATTATTTTCATGGGATTAGTGGCGATCATGGATCAATATTTATCCACGATTAAAACGACAGCACTCCCTTACATTCTCGAAGAGTACAAAATTTCAGCGTCAAATTTCTCATATCTTGAAGCTGCCTATCTGGCTTTTACATTCTTGATTGTCTTATTAAATGGATTAACCGATATTATTGGACGTCGATACTCCATATTGCTATTGATTTTGATTATGGGATTGGCATCTTTTGGCGTTCTATATTTCACACCCAGCATACACTGGTTCATGATCATGTACACGCTGGCAATCTTCGCGACAGTGTCCAACATGTGGACAATTCCTGTCAGTGAGGAATCACCAGCAGAAAAGCGAGCTAAATATATCGCCATTGTGTACATCATCGGTTTGATTCCATTACAGGCAGTATTTCCCCCCCTCCTGATGAATACCCTGGGTCTGAGTTGGAAGTGGATGTATGGCATCATGTTCATCTTTATGGTGCCTGTATTGATCATGTGGGCGTTTATGAAGGAAACCAGCCGTTTTGATGTCATTAAGGCTGAAAGGAAAGATGGCACGCGTAAGAATCATTTCTTCGGTCTGGGCGTTATTGATAAGAAAGATGTCCGCTACATCATCATTTCTTCATCCATCTGGTTTGCATGGTTGACGTATCAGTTCTTTTATTATTGGGCTGGATACTACTTTATGACCATTAAGGGATATACCCTTGGTCAATGGTCAATGGTCCTCCTGGTGACACTGATTGTTGCCATGCTCGGTGGATATTTGAGCGGTTGGATCATGGATCGAATTGGGCGTAAACCAGCTTTAATTTTCGGTTGTTTGGGTCTTTCCATCGTTCTGGTCATCATGGGTTTTGCGCAAGGATTTTTGTTACCGGTTGCGACCGTACTGATGGGATTTTTCACATCCTTTACTTACACGTGGATTGTCGTCTACATTCCAGAAGTCTTTCCCACCGAACGACGCGGTGCTTGCATGGGCTGGACAACCACCATCGCCAGAGCTTCTTATGTTATTGGACCGCTCCTCACCGGTTATGTACTCAGCCTCTTCCCATCGATGGAGTGGTTCTGGGTGGTTGCTGCTGTGGTGATTCTGCTGCCGATCGTAATCGTCTTCTTCCTTAATCCATCTGAAACAAATAAGCAGGAACTGGAAGAGATAGAGGTTGCGCGAATCTAAATTTGGTTGCACACAATAAGAGTTGGGATGATCCCAACTCTTTTTTGATTAATTATCATTTTCTTCCAGTAAATGCTCAACTTCTTGCCAGCGTTGATAGGTGTTCGCTATTTCATCTTCCAGCCATTTTAATCGGCTGGCTGTTTCGGTGATCGTCTTTTCTTCCTGATTATAAAATTTTGAAGATGACATTTTTTGAATCGTTTGTTGATATTCCGATTCCAACCGTTCAATTTTGCCTGGGAGGTGATCCAATTCTTCCTGCATTTTTTTCTTTTGCATGAAATTCAACTTCTTAGGAGTGCTTAATCCCACAGTTACCAGATTTTTGTTTGTTGCGTTTGTCTTTTCTTTATTATCAATGCTGTTATTTATTTTTTCTTGAGAAAGTTGAGACCAATCATCATAACCTCCAATGTATTCCCTCACCAATCCATCTCCCTCCAATACCAAAGTACTGGTGGCCAGATTGTTCAGAAAAGCGCGGTCATGACTGACCAGAATTAATGTACCTTTAAATTCCAGCAATAAGTTTTCAAGCAATTCCAGGGTTTCAAGATCAAGATCATTGGTAGGTTCATCCAATATCAATAAGTTAGCAGGCATCGTAAACAAACGAGCCAACAACAACCGGTTGCGTTCTCCCCCCGAAAGTACATGAATCGGCGCGTGTACCCTTTCTTTGGTGAACAGAAAATCTTCCAAATATCCATATACATTACGATTTTGACCATTAATCGTGATGATATCTCGACCCTGGGCTACATTCTCATACAGGGTCTGAGACTCATCCAATTGAGAGCGCAGTTGATCAAAATAAACCCAACTCAGATTGGTCCCAAATTGAATCGACCCCTTTTTTGGTTGTATATTTCCAATTAATAAATTTACCAACGTTGTTTTTCCTGAGCCATTCGGACCCACAATGCCTAATTTATCTCCCCGTTGCAAGATAAATGAAAAATCGCTTATGATCAATTGATCTGAATAACCAAAACTGACATCCTCCGCTTCAATCACAAGCTTGCCAGATCTTCTGGCTTCCTGAATCTGCAAATTCACTTTTCCTGGTTTTTCTCGTCTTTCTTTGCGAATTTCACGTAACTTTTGCAAAGCTCGCACTCTACCTTCATTACGGGTCCTGCGGGCTTCGATCCCTTTGCGAATCCACTGCTCTTCCTGCGCCAATTTACGATCAAACAATGCGTTTTGAGCCTGTTCTGCATTCAGGTAGGCTTCTTTTCGTTGTAAAAAGGTTGGGTAATCACAATCCCAATCAAAAATCTTGCCGCGATCCAATTCAACAATGCGCGTGGCTAATTTCTGCAGGAAAACACGGTCATGCGTGACAAAAATCAGACTGCCATTCCAGCGCAGTAAGAAATCTTCCAGCCACAGAATGGATTGAATATCCAGATGATTAGTTGGTTCATCTAATAATAGTAGCTGCGGTTGTGCTACCAATCCTTTTGCCATCATAACCCTGCGTTTCATCCCGGCTGACAGGACATCGAATTCCATCTCGGGAATTAATTGCATACGGCTGAGTGTTTTTTGAACCAGCAGGTCTGCCTGCCATTCCATCTCTTCCTCAGGCCAATCAAAAGACATTCCTTTAAGACCATTTTTAACGATTTCAAAAACTGTGCCTGATAGCCCTTGGGGCACTTCCTGAGGTAAGTAAGCGATACGCAAGCCTTGTTGCCGGGACAGATTACCAGAATCTTCTGTCAACTCTCCATTGATCAGTCTCATCAGAGAGGTTTTGCCCATGCCATTGCGGCCAATTAAGCCGATCCGTTCATTATCTTTGATGCGGAAATTCACTTCATCCAGTAATAAATCTCCACCGAATCCCAGGCTTATGTTTTCAAAATTGATTAAATTCATTATTCCTCGAGGGATAAATATACTACAAATTTTCCAGTCGCACTTCGTCCTTGTACATTCGTTTGAGTTCAAATCAATTAACTTCTTACAATATCCGAAATTAAGGAGGTTCAATGGAATTCATTAATCGAATTATCCATGCTATTACAGAATTGCACCCTCAAAGATCGCCCTTGAATTAACGCCTGCGATGGTTCAACTATTGCAGGATTGGGTGGGTCAGGGAGCTCTCGATAATTAATTGAGGAAATGCTCGATACAATTATCCATGGTGATAAATAAAATTGAACCATGGATTATGATTTTAAAATCAGTCCCCACCAAACTGGCAAGATCAGCTAAAATTGGCTACGTGATCGATTACCCACAACTGAATTTCAATCAACTATATAGGACATTTCATTCCCCTATCAGTGACCTGGATTGCGGACAGAAATGCGCTCACCATCATCCACATGGTATTCCATTTTGTTGCGATATCTGTCATGCTATTCCAGCTGCTTATGACAGTGAATGGGAATTCTTGCAAAAACACACAGACCTCTGGCATCTATGGGATAAAGACGATTGTAAATCTCAAAACGGCACTCAGGAAGAGGCAATTGATGATTTACCCGAGAATATGGTATTGATGGCCTGTAAGGGTGTTCAAGATTGCCAACGCCCCTACCGGGCGATCAGTTGTCGCCAATTCCCCTTCTTTCCATATGTTACCGCGGATTTTCGCTTTATCGGGTTGGCTTACGAGTGGGAATTTGAAAATCAATGTTGGGTGATCAGCCATCTTGATCAGGTTTCCGATTTATATAGGCAGGAATTCATTCAGACCTTTGATGAGATCTTCAATCTCTGGCCAGAGGAGATGGAAAGCTACGCAGTCAAATCGGAAGAAATGCGAGCAGCATTCATTCAAAAGAGATATAGAATTCCAATTCTTCATAGAAATGGAAAAAGTTATTTACTTAGCCCTGGTAATGAAAGATTACGAATCGTTTCTGCAGAAAATTTTAGAGTGTTCAATCCTTATAAAAAAGTAGAATAAATAAAACAAAGAAGAACTATGACATCACAACCTACCTCACTAAAACAAATTAACCGTGGTTATCTCTTTGCCCTATCCGGTGCATTCTTTTTATCCACCACATCTATTATCATCCGGCATATGACTTTGACATACGAGATTCCCGCTTTGATTCTGGCGTTCTGGCGGAATGTTTTCGTTATTGCGACCCTCCTCCCCGCTTTCTGGTTCATCAATAAACAGTTATTTAAAATTAAGAGCGTTCATCTCGGATTCCTGATTGTGTTTGGTTTGATCCTTGCGATCTTTAATTCATTCTGGACATTATCTGTCTCGATTAATGGAGCCGCTGTAGCAACTGTGCTGGTTTATTGCTCAGCTGGATTTACTGTATTGCTAGGTTGGTGGATATTGAAAGAAAGCCTGACATGGATCAAAATTGTTGCAGTTGTGCTGAGTTTAGGTGGCTGCGTACTGGTGGCAGGTGCTTACGAACCAACTATGTGGAACACCAATTTTTCAGGGATTGTTACAGGTATTTTATCGGGTCTTTCCTACGCTGCTTATAGTCTGATGGGTCGCTCAGCTTCCCAACGTAGTTTATCCCCCTGGACTACCCTATTTTATTCATTTGGGTTTGCGGGTATCTTCCTGTTGATTTTCAATCTCATTCCAGGTGATTTTTTTATTGGAAAAGCGGTACAAGCCAGTGAGTTGATGTGGTTAGGGAATCGATATGATGGCTGGATCATTTTATTCCTCCTGGCTGCTATCCCCACCCTGGCAGGTTTTGGCTTCTATAATGTCAGTCTCAGCTACCTACCTTCCAGCATAGCCAATCTGATTGCAACCATGGAACCCGCCTTCACAGCGATAACTGCATACATATTTTTG
>JACZIY010000816.1 GCA_014860845.1 Anaerolineaceae bacterium | reverse complement strand
CCTTTAATTTTTTTCATTTTTTTAGGTTGTTCAATTTTCTCAATTTCTTTACGCAAGGATTCCAGGGTTCGGTGGTACAGGCTTTTAATTGCTCCTTCAGATTTTCGCATAATCAATCCAATTTCTGAATTACTTAGTCCTTCGACAAATTTGAGAATAATCAATTGTTGTCTTTCGGGAGGTAATTTTCTTATTGCCTTGATCATTTTTTCAGATTCCTGAGATTTCTCAAGGGATGATTCAGGAAAATCGAAATGGAATGAGCTTGGTAGTTGATCATCAAGAGCAACCTCTTTTTTTCTACTTCTATCCCGATACCAGTTAGCAACCAGATTGTGTGCTATTCGGTATAACCAGGCTGAAAATGGAACTCCTCGTTGATTATAAGATTCAATATGTCTGAACGCCCTGTGAAATACTTTGGCAGTCAGATCTTCCGCTTCGTTAATATTCCCGGTGCGATAATATATGTAATTATAAATTTTCCGAACATAGCGTTCATACAGTAATCCAAATGCTTCGTTATCCCCGTTTCCAGCATCTTCTATTAATTTGATGTCATCTAATTGATCACTCAATGGTAAAACCTTTTTACGGGGGTACTGTTTTTAACCCCAAATTAACAATCAAGTTTCGTACAATTCTTAATACTAACGAGTTTTGATAGCTTCTTCAACTGCATTGTAAGTGTTTAGCACACCAAAACCAACAGCATTGTCGGGATAAATGATCGAATCAACACACTCAGGGTACATCCCTGAGTATTCACTTGCAGAATTCTGCAGGATTTTTTCAGTCAGCTCTATTTGTCCAATTAATGCTGGATTTGCGCTCCACATCAAAGCTACTGTGCCAACGACATGTGGGCTAGCCATTGAAGTACCACTCAGAATTGCATAACTGGCATTTGGCATGGTTGAGAAGATATCGACACCTGGTGCAACCAGATCTGGTTTTATTCTGCCAGAATCATCAACAGTTACGGGTCCGAGACTTGAAAATGGTGCCAATTCACCCATTTGATCAATGGCCCCAACCGAAAAAACATTTTTATAGATGGCAAGTGGATCGGTAATACTCTCACAACCGTAGTAACCATTATTTCCAGCTGATGAAACGACAAAAATACCAGCCGACCTTAATGCGGAAACAGCTTGCTCGAAAACCAAACTATCACATCCCTCGATATCAGGACACCCCCAGGAATTATTTAATATATGTGCGCCAAATTCAGGTTTTCCATCCTGTATCGGATCTCCACCTTCCGGAAATGGTGCAAATAAAAATTGCATACAAGCAAGATAATAACCTGGATTTCCTAGATTCCTGCCTAAATTTACACATCCAATCCAGTTTGCATCGGGTGCAATTCCAACATTTTTTCCCAGAATGATTCCTAAAGTATGTGTGCCATGTCCACTGATATCCGTTGGAAAACTTGATTCAAACCATGGATCATACCAGGAATAATCTGTGTTTTCTTTTGAACCAACAAATTGATCTCTTAAAGCAGGATGATTCCCGTCTACACCTGAATCAGCTTGACCAATGACAATTCCTTCACCAAAGAAATTAAACTCCTTCCAAACTTTATCAGCCCCAATCATTTCCAGATTCCAAAGCGGTTCTCTAACTGTGGAAATATCTCCATTTGTCACTGGCAATTCCTCAGGTAATGGGCGTAAGTATGGGTTTTCAAGTACTCGATCAACATCATCTCGTTGTTCAATTAATAGTTTCCAAATAGGACCTGCTTTAACTTCAATAGCATTCACAAGGTAATATTGTTCGTATTCGATATGGAATTTGTTTAAGAAATAGGTAATATCAGTTTGAAAATCAGATGCAAACCTTGCCGATGTTTGATAAACATAGTTACGCTTTTTAATTGGATCACTGATCTTACTCGCTTCACTCAAATCCGCCTGGTCAGACATAATCACAAATAACGATTCACCAAACAATCCGGGTTGACCAACGAAAAAATAAATAAATATTACCGTCATCCAAACTATAACTGTAATCCCAATAAATGGTTTTCGTAACCTTCCTTCTTCAAGCTTTTTACGCATAAATCCCGTTATAGCAGTCGAGATAATCAAAATTACAACGGAATATGAAATTGTTTGGCTTACCCAGGAAAGCACCTCCCCACGCTCCGACCCTATTAAAAGTGAAAGCTCATCCGGGTCAAACCAAATCAGCGGTACAGCAATGATGAATGCTAATAATAACCAGATACTTAAGAAGTTCCGTTGGCTTTCACTTTCATTACTGAACAATCCAGAAATTATCCAGCTGGAAACTGGAATGGTAAAAACCAACATCCATTGTTGACCATTCTGTCCAAATACCGTTGAAAATATTATCAATCCAATAAGTACAATCAAGCCAAAAAATAATTTTCCTGCTGGTTCTATTCTCTTATTTTCTGGAAAGAGGTCAGAATATAATGTTTGAATTAATATAGTTAAAAATAATCCTGACAAAATACCAATGATCAAATTAAGAACAAGATCAAGAAGAGAACCCATGGCTCCCCATAACACCCATGGAATAGAAAATAACCCGCTAATTAGTATCGTAATTAGTAAAAATTCTGGCTTTAATTTCCACGGAACTGGAATTTTTTTCCGTTGAAAAACAAAAAGATAAAGGATCGTATAGATTGTTATACCAATTATCTGGATGAGACTGACAGTATGGGACTCATTTATGGCTAGAAATTTTCCTGGAATCAAAAAGACACCAAGGAAATTAATCGTTGCCCAGAATTGAAAAATGATGTTACTGGTAGGATCGTTAATAATGAAGCGGATCATTAACAGCGGTAACCCAACAATACTCATATAGGAAATAATGATTAACCAACGCAAATCTGGAAATAAAAAGGATGCTTCAAATATTGTTTGTTCCATGATCCACATCATGAGTTGAGCCGCAATGGTTGCACCTAATATCCAAATCATGGAAAAAACAAAAAGCCCTGTGAATAAACAGCCTTTTTGATTCATTGATTTTTTATCTTTTTCAACGCTTACCTTCATATTTTTAAACCTTTATATATTTTTTAAATTTTCTAAATTTCAGAGG
>JACZIY010000815.1 GCA_014860845.1 Anaerolineaceae bacterium | reverse complement strand
TCAGTACAATTTTATGTAAAATTTTCGTTTTCATACTATTAAGACGTCCAAACCCCTCTATTTTGTTCCCATCACAGGCAAATTGATCAATATCAATCCTAATATCCTATTAAAAACTGAAAACCTATTTCAGGACGACACAACAAACCCCTAACCCCCAAACCCTAACCCCTAACCCCAGGCTTCTTTCAAACGCTGGTAACTGACCTGCAAATCTTCAGGGAGGACACGAGTGTCGGAAGTTACCGACATAAAATTGCTATCCCCCCGCCAGCGTGGCACAATGTGAAAATGAAAATGGGGAGCAATCCCTGCGCCAGCGTCCTCACCAATATTGGCACCCAGGTTGAAAGCGTTCGGGTTGTATACCTTCCGCAATACTTGTGTGGCTGTATTGATCAACTCCATCATCTCAGCGCGGGTTTCAGCGGTCAGGTCCTCGTAGGATGACTGATGTTCGTAGGGCAGTACCATCAGGTGTCCGCTGGTGTAGGGGAAGCGGTTGAGCATCACAAAACCGTGTATACCACGAAACAAAATCAGATATTCCGCATCCTGTGTTTGTTCTACGGCATAACAGAACACACATTGTGGTTCTTCACCTTTATTATTGATGTAATGCATACGCCATGGAGACCAAAGATGATCCATTCATTACCTGCCATTCTAGATTAATTTGATTGTAGCAGAAAATTAATGAGCTTATGGAATAAATTAAAAAATCATTCGGTCACACAAAAGTTCATCGAAATTTATATGACAGGCAGGCATGATTTTTGATTGACACAGGACAACATGTTCGGTATTCTTAATTCGATGGCAGAGCAAATGAGTTTATTTGGACCCAGAGTATTATCCGTCAGTGGCATGACACAGTACTTGCGCGCCTTGTTGGAAAGTGATGATATTTTACGGGATGTTTGGGTGTCTGGTGAGATTTCCACGCTCTCAAAACCCAGTTCCGGACACATTTATTTCAATCTGAAGGACAGTTCTGCAACGCTGAAATGTGTGATCTGGAAGCAAAATGCCATGCGTTTGCGAACAAGCCTGGAAACAGGCATGGCCGTGGAAGTGCATGGCTCCGTGAGTGTCTACGAAGCTGGTGGACAGTACCAACTATATGTGGATACGGTGCGAATGGCTGGCGAAGGGATGTTGTTTCAGGAATTCATGCGCCTGAAAGCCTTATTGGAAGAGGAAGGATTGTTTGATGAGGAGCGGAAACGCGAAATTCCCACTTTCCCGAAGAAGATCGGGATTGTTACCTCACCTTCTGGTGCGGCGTTACAGGATATGCTCAATACTTTAAAAGGACGCTTCCCTTTGGTAGAAGTAATCCTGGCTCCTACGATGGTGCAGGGAGTTGATGCCCCACCGAAAATCGTGCAGGCCATCCACGACCTCAATCAGCTGTTGGATATAGATGTCATCATCGTAGCCCGCGGCGGGGGTTCCATGGAAGACCTGTGGGCCTTCAATGATGAACGCGTGGTGCGAGCGATTGCAGTATCCCGAATTCCGGTGGTGACCGGCATTGGGCATGAGACTGATACCACCCTCTCGGATTATGTGGCTGATTTACGGGCACCCACCCCCACCGGCGCAGCGGTATTGGTGACACCCAACAAAGCTGATTTATTGGTTGATCTGGCTGGTTTACAAGCTAAATTGGACGACGTGTTTGACAGGAAAACCAGACAATATCACCAGGACCTTTCATCCGTGCAATCTCAGCTGAATTTTCTCTCCCCCATCAACCGCATTCGCAATCACCAACAGCGACTGGATGAGGTGCTGGTGCGCATGGAACGGGTATTTGATCACCGAATATCATTGTCACAATCCCGGCTTGGAGGTTTGGACGCCCGTTTGAAAGCTTTAAATCCATGGCAGGTATTGCAACGTGGGTATGCTGTTGTAAGCGATGAAAACGGAAAAATTGTAACTTCTGTGACTGGCGTGCGGGTAGGAAACCAAGTAACGGTACGATTAAAAGATGGCATCCTTGAATCTGAAGTAAAGCGAATTAATCAGGATCATCAATAATAGGTTAAAATTATCAGCCTGCCATCCAGGATTAACTTGAGTGAATGGAGTAAATAATGGAAAGAACTTCGGTAGATGAATTAAGTTATGAACAGGCATTTGCTGAATTGGAACAGATCGTTAACCGGTTGGAATCGGAGACACTTAATCTGGATGAGTCATTAACTTTATACGAACGCGGTCAAGCCCTGTCTACTCGTTGCGCAGCTTTATTAGAGTCAGCCGAATTGCGGGTACAAAAATTACGATTGGAGAATCAGCTCCCTGAAGATGAGCAAGATGCTTAATGGGTGAAGAGCTACTAAGAAATCAGGTTTTATTTGCCGGTTTGATCAGCTGGTTTTTTGGCCAGTTTCTGAAAGTACCGATGGAATATTTACTCAACCGCCGTATCAATTGGGGATTATGGTTTAGCAGCGGCGGAATGCCGAGTACCCATTCCTCGTTAATGGTGTCTGTAACCCTATCTACAGGGTTGAATTATGGCTTTGATTCGGCTATTTTTGCGATAGCATTTGCCATTACCATGATTGTGGTTTATGATGCCTCAGGTGTGCGCCGGCAGGCAGGCATCCATGCCCAGAAAATTAATCAATTGTTTGAAGAATTTCTACATGGAGAACCGATTGAGATTGAAAAACTAAAAGAGGTATTGGGGCATACACCCGCACAGGTGGTAGGGGGCATCATTCTTGGTGTGGCAGTAGCGCTGACCGTCTGGTATATCTGGTAATGAAAAAATTCTGAAGAATTTCAGGAGTTTTTTTCAGTTAATTATGGACTGACGAAATCATACATTGGGTTGCCCAATCCCGAACCCAGGTCAGCAATTTCCACACTGGACGTCGATAAAGTACCCATCCTGAGCTGGTAATTTGTTCCGGATTGATAAATAAACAAAAAACGATCCGATGTGATCCAGGAGAAGTTCATTGCTGGATTTACATCCAGGACAATTACTCCTGGTATTCCTACTTGACCGATGAAGATCTCGCGCGGATTCCAGTTGATGAAATAAAAATGACTTGAATCAAGAGCCCAGGCACCAAAACCAAGTGAACCCGTAGTGAATTCAACGGGTGTTGAACCGGAGAGATCAGTGAATTTCAAAGAATACAGGTTTTCAGCCGGGTCGCCGATTTGTTCTTTATAGGTAAAATGATTTATATCCGGTGCGAGAATCACATTATCCAATGGGGCTACGACAACAGAAGTGAGCAAAGTTGCCAGAGAACCATCTGTTGGGATATGGTAAATATTGACAGGAGCAGTAGGATCCCCTAAAGGATCCTGTGGTGGAATACCCACGCGCAGGTAGCTGCTATCTGGTGACCAGACAGGGACGGCATGGTAGGCATATTCACTATAGGTATATACGAAGGAATAGGATAAAACACCAATCCTGCGATTACTGCCATCCGTGTTCAACAAATCAATGCGATCCGGGGTGACCAATGCCATCTGTGTACCATCCGGACTGAAGTAAAATTGGCCTGCCTGTCCGGGTGATAAGAATGCACGCCGTTCAGCCGTGTCCACATCAATGTAATAGAGATCCTTGTTATCTAAAAATCCAGGAGCATCAAATTGAGGATAGGTATTAAAGACAACCGTGTGGGTGCCGGGTATGAATTTGATCATATGCGGAGCAACAGTTAGAATTGTGGAGAGATCTACAAGATCGGGATGAAGTGGCATTCCTACGAAATCCACATGACTGACAAGATTTTTTTGTTCTCTGCCATCAAAGCGGATTGCCCATAGACTGATGTCAATTCCATCTGGAGAAATGCGGGTGAAAACAATCCATTCCCCATCGGGGGAAAGGACAGCTTGGGAGACATCGCCTTTATTGACAATTAGATTCTGACTTCCACCTTCCTGCCAGGTGTACAGGTTGTGTTCAGAATCAACAATCGCCAGTCTTAGCTCATCCGGTCTGGATTTGATAATTGTTGTTGGATCTGTGGCTGGTAAAGGAGTGCTGTCGGGAGTCTCTGGTTCGGTTATGGCTGTGGGTGCTTCCTCCGGAGCCATGGCTGTTATGGTGGCTGAAATCGCTGCTGCTGCGGTTTCAGAAATCTCCTCTGGCGTAGGTCCACCAGTGTTGAAGGGTAATGAGCAAGCCAAAGAAGTGAGGAGAATTATCACGACAGCTAAAAGGATTTGTTTTTTTTCACGCATCAGGTTCTCCTGGTGGGGGATTGGTAATTATCTATGATTGTATATAAGTTTTGTAGAGAATACAAATTTTTAGCTTAAGGCTAAAAAGATGGGGGATGGGAGACAGGCGACCGGGGAGAGATTTACGATGGATATCGGTAGGGGTAACGGCTCGTCCTTACCCCAAACCACGGGGCAGGGACAAGCCAGGGCAGGGACAAGCTGCTGCCCCTACATGTGACGAACAATGCGCGTACGGGCGGGTTCTGAACCCGCCCGTACGAAATGGTATCAGGCATCAAAACCCAGGGATTTGATCAGGTCGTCGGTGGATTTGGTTGTGACATCTGACTTGCCGAGCAATTCATTCCAGAATTTCTGATCGTACCGCCGTGAGTGCAGGGGAATGGGCATGGGGATGCCCCAACCCAGCATGAGCACTTCCTCTTTGGGCTGCAAACGGGAAAGCATGCCCCGTAAGGCATCCCGACCTGCCAGACCGGAGAGAACAGAGGAGATGTCGTCATCATCCCCCAGCCAGCCACTGATGCGGGTGCCCAGTTGCGACATGACTTCATCATAGATCTGAGAGGGACGTTGGTCGATGATCAATAGGGTGACATAGTATTTGCGCATCTCCCGGGCGATGGTGCTGAATGTAGTCTGGGCGGACATTTCTCGGTTGAGAAGTTTATGGGCTTCCTCAACGACGATCACCAGCGGGCGCGGCGCCTGGCTGTTTTTGCCACCACGGAAGGTGTTGGTTTTTTCCTCCCAGGATTTGCGAATTTTTCTAGTCAACAGATTGGTAACCAACAAATAGTCCAGATCGCGTTCGAAATCTCCAAAGGAGAGAATGATGTGCTTGCCCTGTTCCAGGTAGTGGATGATGTCCTGCAAGGGTTGCCCGGGAGGATTCTGGCTGATGTAAGGCAGATTGAATATGCGGTTCATTTTGGTATGCAGGGCTTCTGCGGCTATAGCGTTCATTCCATTTTGATTTGCCCAAAAAGCTACACTGTCCAGGGCAGGAACTTTTTTGCCATCATCATTTTCGATCATAGCGCCATTTTTCAGTTGTTTGAACTCATGAAACCAGCGTTTTTCCCCGAAGGCGTGCACCAGGGCATCCAGGGTGGCAGCGGTGGTCTCGCGCAGATTTAATTCACGGGAAAGCATAAGAATGTCTTCGGGTGCAATGTCAGACTCCGCCAGCTGTAGATTGAAATCCGCACTTTTGCCACGGATGGTAGAACCAGCGCCCAGACCGACCACTTTGACCTTGAGTGGGAATTTTGTACGCAAACCGGCTACTTTCTGGTTGGTATCCGAAGACGTATCGTCGTAACCGTACTCGTTGTGCATGTCGAAAACCAGCAGGGATGCCAGGTCATGGTGGATCATTCCGGAAAGGATAATTCGAGTAAGGAAAGATTTGCCGGTACCGGTGGCACCAAAGATTCCGGAGGAGCGCTGCACAAATTTCTCCAGGTTGAGAACGACCGGGTGGTTTTGTTCGCGGGTAGTACCCACCACAAAATTACCCTTCTTCTCCGGATCTCCGAAGATCTGCGCCACGTCGCCGGCATGAGCAGCCCGGGTAATGGCGTGGTGGGCGGGGATGGTTTTGACTGGTTTGGCACGGGTTTCATCGTCAGGATTTTGTGCTCGCCAAGCAGGGTATTCCGGTGAACCGGGATCAGGTCCACGATCAAGCATCAACATGGGCATGACCTCAAGATTGGTGAAGAGCGTCTGCCCGTGCAGCAGGCTGGATAAGTGAACTGGCAGGCGGTTTTCGCTCTGCTCATCAGCAAAACGCGGATCGGTGCTGCCGAGCTGCAGATCTGTGATCAGTCCGTAAAAGTTATCGTTGCCAGCTTCTATGACCACAAAGCTGCCTTCCTGCACTTCATGGGAAGGAACGGTCAGCCGGATGTTGAGATTATTTTTAAGCCCACCACCCACCACATAACCAATGTTCATGCCAGGTTTGATCGCCATCTCAGCCCTCCTCGTGAGTCAATTTTGCATCGGCCAGCGCACCCAAAACGTTCATTAAGGTGGCGTAATCATCCCGTAAAAGCACGATCAATTCCTGTATGGCAGCATTGATCCAATTGGGGTTCTGCTGTGCGGTATGTGCCTGGGATGCCAGTTTCAAATGGCTGGCCAGAATTTCCGCCACCGGGTAATCCTGCCCTCTGAGAATGTGTCGAAAATAACCAAAGCGAGCCGCCGAAGTAAAGGTACACAGTTGTTGAACATCACAAACATAGACCTCATCCAGTGTCAAAGGTGGACGCGGTGGCAGGAGATGAAAAACCTCATCATGCTGTTGATAGCCACAGAAGACAATGCTGATCTCCACCGGGACGGTGCGATTGTTGCGATTATCGGCGATGACTTCTGGTTTGATATGTTCGGTGGTGACCAGTTGACGCACCAGCCCATCATCATCGATGTGCAGGTCATAAATCAAACCGAAGATCTGTAAATCTCTGGATGGTTGTATGGTCACCATTCCACCGAGCTGTGGTAAATCAAGAGACGCCACCCGGCAGCCTGCAATACAATCGCTGGTGCTGGCGCGTAGCAGAAATCCAATCTGGTTGGTGTTCATTTACGATACCTCGTCTTTCCACTTAGGTCTTTATGATACTGTTTGGAGGATTTATCCCCGGGTTCTAATCCCTGATTGAGTAAAGTCTGCTGCAGCAATCCCAGTAAATGCTGGCGCTCCTGATAACTGACCAGGGCGATCTCATGTGCCCGGTGCAGAATATATGGATAGGCTTTCACGCCCATGATCTGGCACTGATCCAGCAGGTGATGATGGATGAGGTCGATATTTTCCGGGTTTCTGAGCACCCAGGCGGGGATTTCCACTCGGGCGATTTGCGGTTTGTTTTCACGACCGATATTGAGATAGAAAAAGTGAATCGCCAATGGCCCATGGAAGCGTTTGCCACTGCTGGAATTCAAGCCGAAGATGGCAGAACGCTGCTGTGGTTGTAATACCTGGCCGAACAGATCCGCATCAGTGATACCTGGTAACTGCCGGACACGTCCTGCTTCCGAGAGACGATCTTCTGGCAACATGGTTATTTCCAGGGTGCGAATGAGCAGGTCACTGCGCGGTTTATCAACATATCCGGCTGTCAGAACAGCATGCTGCGCCATTTCAGCCAGGATGTTGAGATAGTCTGTGAGTAGATTCTGATATTCTGCTGTTTCTCGTCCCTCGCGGAACAGTTCCAGTGGTCCATCGGTCAGCGTCAGGACGGTCTGGTTTTCCTGCAAGGCTGCCTGCAGTAGATGACTGCGTTCTTTATGATCCCGTCGCAAGGCGATCAATTCTTCCCCGACCAAATAACCTTGTTCGCTGAAAATATCCTGTGCGTAGAGCAGATCGCTTTCAATGCTTTCACGCGGAGTGCTACCTGTCTGCATACGCATCAAGCCAACATTGATGACCCCAAATTGAACGGCCAGGTGTTGATCGGGGATGATTTGTGATCCGTCCGCTGCCAGCAGGATGATGGGTTCTGTGAAAGGAGTAGCTGTGTGAGAGGAATCCAAAGGTTCCCTGGTTGGGAGAGCACAACGTAAATCTGGATTGGCAATCATTGCCAGCTGAATACTCTCCTGTAATTGTTCACTTTCCTGGCTACATTGCCGGAGAAGTGAAAGTGCCGTTTCCAGGTTTTGTTCCCGTAATTTTGCCTGAGCAGGCGCTTCCTGACCGAATTTCTGGATGGCTGAACGGATTTGCTGGAAATTAATGGGCATGCTGACCCCTTTTTTGCTTGATCATTGATGAATTATAGCAGAAAGACATCTGCCCACGAATGGGTCTCTTGCCTGGATTTTTGGATTTGTTTAGACTTGTGCTTGACTCTGATATCATGCGGGGTTACAAATTTGTTAAGTAAATATGATCTAAAATGTCATAAAATTAAATCAAAAGATGAGCATTACGTTAACATCGTTGTTTATTGGTGATTTGGAGATGAAAATGAAAAAATTAACCATTGGACTGATTGTGTTGAGTTTCCTGGCCGGGTTCATTG
>JACZIY010000814.1 GCA_014860845.1 Anaerolineaceae bacterium | reverse complement strand
CAGGAATTCGACATCATGGATCAGGAATTCACTCTTGCGGTTATTCTTTTTCATCAGTGCTTGTGAGGTGTACGTTCCACGATGATATTCTAAGTAGAGCTCCCCATTCCATACCGGGAGCATTTTGGAAGCATGCAAAGGTTCAATCGCTTCAAAAAATTTCTTTACACTGGAATGTTGAACCTGTGGTAACGCTGGGAAATGATCCATAATCTCCAGGTTTTCCAGCATTTCGAGCGTCGGACCGCCACCGCCATCCCCGAAACCATATGCCATCAATAAATCAGTGTGCAGTTCTTTTTGTTGGAAATTATTCCAGGTACCCAGGGCTTCCTGGGGATTTGCCATCGAGTTGTATGTACTGGCGTAAATACTACCTAATTCTTTGACTGTGCTGAAGTGGGTGAGTATTTGCGTTCCATCAATTCCCTGCCAGAGGAAAGTATCATAAGGTAAACGGTTGTACTGGTTCCAGCCAATTTTGATCGTCATGAAATATTTGAGACCAGCCTGCTTGATCAATTGAGGCAATGCCCAGGCATACCCAAAAACATCTGGCAACCACAAAACTGGTGTGTCTGAATTTTTTCCAAATTTTTCAGTAAAGTAAGTCCTGCCCAATAAAAATTGCCTGACAAGCGACTCTGCACCGGAAATATTACAATCTGCTTCCACCCACATACCGCCCATTGGCTCCCAACGGCTTTCCGCTACCAGATCCAGAATTTTTTTAAATAATTGTGGCTGATCTTCTTCGATGAACTGGTAGAGTTGTGGTTGGCTCTGGCTGAAATGATACTTTGGGAATTGTTCCATGTATCGGATCACATTATGGAGTGTCCGTTCTGCTTTTCTGCGAGTTTGCCCAAGCGTCCATAACCAGGCAACATCGATATGGGCATGACCACTGGCATGAATGATGACATCCATTGGAACCCCGGATTTTTGAATGCCAGTTATCAGAATTTCATAAGCAGGAATCACACTTTCATAAAATTTTGTCCCTAATGGGTGTGATGTTTCCAAGCGGATGAAGGCGTCATTGATGGCATTCAATAACAAGCTTCTTGCTGGATCGTCCTCCGTCAGGTTCTCAATTGTGGAAAGAGTAATTCGTGCTAAGGCGCAAAAATCACGGGTTTCTGAATGGATTTGCGCCAATTGCGGTTCTCCCATCTGTAATTTCATTTTTGGATCACCAGAAGCTGTATACCCCAAACCCGTCCAGCCATGCAAATTAAGAGAATGATCCCGACCATCTTGCCACGCTGGTTTGAGAAGAATTTCTTTGTGATGGCGGTCGCAGGCGCCGTAAGGAACTCCATCAATATAAGCCAGGGCTTCAGGATGGCTGAAATCCCCTTCGATCCCTCCTAACGGTAATTGGATGGCAATCGGTTTTTGGGAATCCCACCCTTCAGGAATTCTGAAGGTTGTGTAAAGTTGAAAATTCATCTGCCAATTTCCCCAATAAGAATTTGGATGAACAATAGCCCATCTGGATAAATCCGGTTCAAGATCCGGTTTCGCAGTCGGCTCGGGTAATTCCTGGTAATAAAAAGGAGGAAGCGGAAATTTTTCTTTATAAGCCAATGGAGTGATCAGGTCAAGGCGAGCTTTAAGTTTTTCCAATGTCCAGCGATGTTGATGATACATGCTACCTCTTTCTATGATGTTGTGC
>JACZIY010000114.1 GCA_014860845.1 Anaerolineaceae bacterium | reverse complement strand
GCCGTTTGGCAGCATGAGTGAAGAACAGGTATTTGATATTTACGCTGAACAGGCTAAAATTCTGCTTGCTTCCAATGTGGATCTGCTGGTCATAGAGACCCAGTTTGATCTGAATGAAGCCCAGGCAGCTGTGCGCGCCGTGCGCTCCATCGATAACGAAATTGCTTTGGTCTGTTCCTTCAGCTATGACCGTGGTGTACGCACCATGATGGGCGTAAAACCATTCCAGATGGCAGAGATTTTCAATGAAATGGCAGTGGATGCCCTCGGAGTAAACTGTGGAAAGAGTCTGGAAGACAACCTCACTGTCTTAAAAACGCTCAAAGAGAACACCAACAGACCGATCTGGTTCAAACCGAATGCCGGATTACCTACATCCAACCTGGAGGGTAGCACCAGCTATGATGTTACACCGGAGATGATGGGTGCTCAGGCCTCTTTATGGATTGAAGCAGGTGCCCGCTTGGTAGGTGGCTGCTGTGGCACCAGCCCTGAACATCTGACTGCCATTGCTGGAGCGGTTAAGCAAAAATAAAATCACAATTCTCCAATTTTGAATTGGGTTGATTGGTTATCAGGTAGGGGCGAAGCAGTTGATATGAGATTCCGTTTTCCACCCGAGATTTCGTGATCAACTGCTTCGCCCCTACCCGTGAAAAAAATTACCATCATATGTTTTTAGTCATTTATTCGTTTTAATGGGTTGGTCGTATTGATCGTTTGCTTCTAACAACACGGTTGCCTGTTTTAATTGGCATGGTCAGGAAACATGATTAGTCCACCATGATGGAGGATCATTTTTGGATAATGACACGATATTTCAATTAATGATGCCAGCCAATTTAATTCATGCGGGTCATTTTCACTGCTATGACAAAAGGATCATCAATCCCCCGCCCAACCACCAGCAATTTTTCGCCAAAATTCGGCATCAGATCATAATACTTATAAGATCTTGGATCTTCAGGGGTTTCTGTCAGCAGTTGCGTGCGTTTCAGCATAGGTATAATTAAATAATCCTGGTTGGGTTGATCGAGCATAAAAGCCTCCGTCTCGCCACAGACATAGAACACAACCCCTTGTATTTCTTGCAGGTTAGCGTAATAACTCTCCACCTCAAATGTAGTCTGATCCTTGCTCCACTTGCCCAATGCGGTAATTTGATCACCCATTTCTGCAGGTAGTTCTTCCAACCAATCAATCCCATCCCAAAATATGGTGCTTTCTGATGTACGCAACAAGACTTCTTTCCCCTCAGATGGCTGAATGACCATCTCATCCCCATCCATCCTGATTAACACGCCATCAATTCTGGAAACATCGGTTGCGATGTTGGATACAGAATTTTCAGTAGATAAACCTGTGTTGCCAGCACAGGCAGTCAGAATGGAAAGCAAAAAAAGAATAAAAAAATTCTTCAGTAGGAATTTCATTGTTAATTTCATGTTATCTCCCTATCGTCTTGATGAATGGGTACTGGGATGGAGCGAATGGAACCACGTTCAATGATTTCTGTGGGAAAAATCACTTGTCGTTCATCCGGTTGGCGACCCTCCACCAATTCTATCAGCATCCGAACCGACTTCTCGACAATCTTCTCCAATGGGTATTTCACCACGCTGACGCCTGGCCAGATTTCATTGCTGTGAGTAATATCTCCAAAAGCTGCCAGTGAAACCTGCCTGGGAACATCGATTTTTAATTCATTCAAAGCATACAGCGCCCCAGCCGCTGCTTCATCGCTTAAAGCAAAAATCGCTGTGGGAGGTTCCTGTAAACCCATTAATATTCGGGCAGCGTTATATCCTCCAGGAAAATTATTTTCGGAATCAACCAGGTATCTCACATCGAATGGGATCACATTTGCTTCGACAGCAGCTTTGTAACCGAACAGTCGATCCAGGCTGGAGCGATGGTTGCGCAATCCCATCAACAATCCAATGCGTTGATGACCGTGCTGGATGAGGTGTTCAGTCATCTGATAAGCCCCGGTGAAATCCTCAGCAGAGACGTAGGGCGTGCCACCGGTTGGTTGTAAAGGAGCAATGTGGACATGCGCGATTCCCGTGGTTTTGATCAAGTCGATCAGGAAGGGATCACTGTCACACGGAGGAGTCGTGACCAATCCATCAATGCGCTTCTGTCGTATCAAAGCTGTGATCTTATCCCGTGAGCGCGAAAATGATGGGTAATATGTCTGCACCAGAATTTCATAATTACCCTCATAACCAAGATCCAATACTTTGGAGATCACAGTGGATTGAAAGGCCCCGGAGGAATGCAGCAGGATACAGATCACATAGGATTTCTTTTGCACCAGTTGCCGGGCTGAGATATTGGGTATATATCCCAGTTCGGTGATAACGTTTAATACCCGTTCACGCAACGCTGGTTTCACGTGTGGTTCATCATTCACCACCCGGGAGACGGTTTTAATCGAGCAACCTGCTCTTTGTGCAACTTCCTTAATGGTTACAGCCAATTATCCTCGCAACTTTTTAATCACTTTGATTATAGCATCTGTCTCATATCTTATAATTGTTTAAGGGCACTCATCCCCCACCACATTTTCATCACTAAATCGGCACCTAGTTTAAATTGACAACGTTGTCAAATCAATTATAATTATATTATTCTTTTGTTCATTGAAAGGAAAGAATATGTCCAATTCCAATCCCAAAAATCGTAAAGCAGACTTGCTGACTGTCCTCCAACATCAACCCTCCACCCAGATTCCCTGGGTGCCCTTTGCTGGTGTACATGTTGGCAAGCTAACCGGGCACAATGCCAACGAAGTTCTGAAGGATGCCGATAAATTATATGAATCGCTGCTGGAAGCAAATCGTTTGTATGACCCGGATGGACAACCTGTGGTCTTTGATCTTCAGATTGAAGCCGAGATTCTGGGTTGCGAATTACTCTGGGCTGAAGAATCACCTCCTACAGTTGCCATCCACCCACTGCAATCAGATTATCTGGTACCCACCTATCTTCCCACTCCAGAAGATGGACGCTTACCCATAATACTGGATGTAATGCGTCGCATGAAATCTTCTGTGGGAGAACACACCGCTTTATATGGTCTCATCACCGGTCCGTTCACATTGGCATCGCATCTACGTGGTACAGAGATATTCATGGATATGATCGATGAGCCGAAATATGTCTCCGACCTTTTGGATTACTGCACCCGCTTCGCTGAAAAGGTTGCATCTTTCTATATAGAAGTAGGTATGGAAGTGATTGCCGTGGTAGACCCGATGATCTCTCAAATCTCCCCGCGTCATTTCAAGCGCTTCATGAGTGAACCTTTTAGCCAGCTATTCAAAAACATCCGTGACCAGAAAGTCTTCTCAGCCTTTTTTGTGTGTGGGGATGCCACCAAAAACCTGGATGTGATGTGCCAGACCGGACCGGATTGTATCGCGGTGGATGAAAATATTGACATGGTATATGCCCAGTCGATCCTCAGCCAATACAACATCACTTTGCAGGGAAATATCCCCCTGACCACACGCATGTTGCTGGGTACCCAGGAAGACAACATGCAATATGTGATTGATCTGCTGGACAAACTCGATCCTCACAACCTGATCATTTCCCCTGGCTGCGATATGCCCTACGACACCCCGGTGGAAAACGTGATCGGTGTGGCGGAAGCGATCCGCAATCCGGAACAAACCCGTAAAATCCTGGATAACTACCAGCACGTGGATATGGATCTCTCAAATGTTGAGATCCCCGATTACCAGCACCTGCCGAAACCATTGATGGAAGTTTTCACCCTGGATTCCGCTTCCTGCGCAGCCTGTAGTTATATGTTACTGGCAGCTGAACGTGCCACTCAGGATTTACAAGGACAGGTTGACATGCTGGAATACAAAATGACCAGCACTGAAAATATTGCCCGTTTGAAGAAAATGGGTATACAAAATTTACCCGCAATTGTGATTAATGGTGAATTAAAATTCAGCTCACTGATTCCCAGCCAACAGGAGTTGATAGAAACCATTAAAGAATTCTTCGTTTCATAGTGATTTTTATGCTATCC
>JACZIY010000813.1 GCA_014860845.1 Anaerolineaceae bacterium | reverse complement strand
GTCCCAGATTACTCTCAATAGATGGGTTTGCCGCATAGATTTTTTGATTATTGATAATTAATAACAAAACGATGATAAGGATTACAGAAAAAAATTGAAAACTCTTCTGTTGGAATAATTTCTTCATCAATCCTCCAGAATTTTTTTGGATAAATTCATTATATACACCCAGACCTAAAAATCACGATTTCTGGAAAAAATTTAAGATTATTTCTACATTAATCTCTGTTTATCGAACTTGATGGAATATTCTTTACCCATTCCTTATATTGGCAATCACGCCACCCATGATGATTACCACCAGTAAAGCACTTCCAAATACGATCCCATCGGTTTGTCGACCATGCATGACAGGTAGGATTTCGGTTTCAATCTTTTCCTGAGAATCAAAAGTTGATTCTATGGCTGTTTCCTGTTTTGTTTTTATTCGTAAAAGATCTACATTCTTCTGATGATCAACCACAGGATCCATCTCCACCCACGTCATAGCAGTGCTAAAAAAAAGAGCAATAAATACGACGAACAAAAGGTGGCGATTGAGCCAGCCAGGTTTCTTAATTTTCGATTTAATAATCATGGATTACCGATACGATCAATAATTGCCTGTGCTGCAAATGGGGCAGTCGTTTTCCCGGATAAAACCTGGACGAATTGATCCTGCATTACCAGTCCAATAACATTAATAATTTCATTATTTGGACGAATACGTGCTGATAAAGCTATTTGCCCCAAAGTGGTTCGTAATGTTTGATCTTCAAAACCGGATAATGTTGATGGTCTTACTGGTAAAGCTCCCACCAAAGGTGTCCATTCACTCAGATAGTCAGGTTCAACCAGAAACTCGGCTAATTCAACCGACAATTTATGAACCTGCAATCTCGGATCGGTCAAACACCAAACCCATCCATCGGCTAATGTCGTCGGGGTACTATTTACTTCTGGGAATCTTGTCATATTAGAATCATCAGAAGGCTCAGAAAGATGCCTGGTTAACCACGTAATTACCCAATTGGTACGTAGTTCGTTATAGGCTGTCCAGGCTTCAGAATCTTTTTGCATCTGGGTTAGCCAGAGTGGAAAGACACCGGATTGCGCACCATCAGCATACAGTTGATATAAGCGGGTTAATATCTCAATATCCATTTGTGGAAGTCTTTGGGTGCTTTCAAAATCACCTCCACTGGATAAGTATAATGCAAGCGTTAATAATGATTGAGGATCTGCTGCTGGTAAAGAAATCGCTTCACCTCGTCGGATCAGGTCATTCCAGGTATTGGGTGGTTCACCGACAATCGATGGTCTGTAAACCATGACCATGGCATCTCCAGCAAAGGGTAATCCGTAGGAACTTCCACCAATTACCGTTAACTGTTGGGCATAATCATACCAATCCTGCTCATCAATCTCACTTGAATACGTATCGAAAGGAATGATTAAATTTCTAGAGACAGCTGTCTCCAAATCTGATCGAGGTAATGCTACTAAAGTTGGCATAGCTTGAGAGGCTGCTGCACTGGTAATCGTTAATGATTCCAAC
>JACZIY010000812.1 GCA_014860845.1 Anaerolineaceae bacterium | reverse complement strand
GCTACCTGTTATCGAGTTGAATGGCATCCTCATCGTTGATATTATTACCTTTATCCTCGCCATTGCAGCACTTCTATTCGTCCACATCCCACCGCCCATTCAGACCGCGGATGGACTGGCAGGCAAGGGTAATTTCTGGCACGAAGCCACCTTCGGCTTTAAATACATCTTCCAGCGAAAGCCGTTGCTTGGCTACGTTATCCTCATATTCATTGCCAACCTTTTTCTTGGCTTTCCCAACAGTGTTCATGTACCGATGGTACTCCTGCGCACCGGTAATGACAGCCTGATTCTCGGATCGGTGCAGACCGCCGGCGCGATCTCATGGACGATCGGATCGTTGCTCATGAGTGCCTGGGGCGGACCGAAAAGGCGCATGTATGGCACGCTCTTTGGCTGGATGTTTTACTGTATATTTGGCAACGTCCTGTTTGCGCTTGGACAGGGTCTTTCCTCCTGGGTGCCGCTGATCCTGCTGGCTGGGCTGGGATCCAACGTCGGCATCGCCACCAGTCAGGCAATCCTGCAGGCAAAAGTCGCCCCGGATGTGCAGGGACGTGTTTTCTCTGCCCGGCGTCTGCTCACCTGGTTCCCGGATACTTTCACGCCTATTCTGGGCGGGCTGCTCGCGGATCACATCATGGAACCTGCGATGCTTTCGCAAACCTGGCTCTCCAGCACCTTTGGTTGGCTGGTAGGCACCACACCCGGCTCCGGGATGGCGTTGATCATGGTCATTGCGGGAGTTCTCATGGTTCTGACCATGTTCACCGGTTACCTGATCCCCAGCATCCGTAATATGGAAGATCTGCTGCCGGATCATGAACAGGGGTGAAGGAAAGCTGATGGCTGATAGCTGATAGGTGTAGTTTTGAGTTTTGCGCTTTTTTAAGGTTAGCGAAAGGTTTTTTTATAATACTTTTTTTTCTTACTTTTGACTGCCTTTATTCTATTGAATTCATATCCGCGATTAAAAAAAGGTAAAATAAAATTGTGAAAATTTATTTTGATTTATGTGCTATTCAGAGACCATTAGACACAGCAGACCAGATTAGAATTATTTTAGAATCAGAGGCTGTCCTTGGTTTACTTTCAATTTGTGAAAGTGGTCAAGCTGAATTGATTTCATCAGAAGCTTTGATTTATGAAGCCGAGCAAAGTACTTTACCAATTCGAAGAGAACACTCTCATGCTGTTTTAGAAAAATCAAGGGAATTGATTTCTATCACTGCTAAAGAAAAATCTCGAGCATTAGATTTCTTAACATTTGGAATAAAACCTCTTGATGCTCTTCATTTATCTTTAGCAGAATCAGGACAGGCAGATTACTTTTGCACTTGTGATGATAATATTCTAAAGAAATCAAAACAAATAATCGATTTAAAGGTAAGGGTACTTAGTCCTGTTGATCTGGTTCAGGAGATTGAAAAATGATAACCGATATGAAACCATTAATTGAAATTAATCAGCAAGCAATTCACCTGCTATATAAAGAATTAGGTGTTGTTAACGCTGTTCGTTTCTTTAAACAATTTACTCAAGGATATGGAAATTACACGCAGGAACGGGATGATCTTTTTGGCAATAAATCCCTGGATGAAATTGTTACTGAAATTGAAAAGAGCAGAAAAAAGTAATAGAATAGAGGGCTTAGGATTTTAGGTTCACAAGGTGATTCAAGCTATGAGCTGCCAGTCTTTGCCGTCTTTGGTTACCAGCACCACCCTGCCATCCTCTGTGAAGCACACTCCACTGGATTGCGTCACCTTCGCGCGTGGAGGGACAAATTCGGGTCCCCGCCAGATCATAGGGATTTGCCGCCCTGCGTAGATGATGTCATCGTAGATGGGATCAGTCATTAGTGGTTTGATTCGATAGGGTCAAATTCTAAGAGCCTGTCGACGGTGCCAGTTGCTCCAATAGTTTTTGCATCGCTTCCAACATTTGCGCGGTCAATGTCACACCTTTGCCCATGGTCGTCCCATCTGGAGACCATTCGCGGATGTCGTACTTGGGCTCGCGGTCATTCCACGAAACGAGATTCAACTCTTTCGTCCATCCTTTGCTGGATGTGGATAAGATGCC
>JACZIY010000113.1 GCA_014860845.1 Anaerolineaceae bacterium | reverse complement strand
GTCCTACTGGAAGCTTTGCAGCAAGACCGATCACCTCGGGGGGTGGATCGGTCTGATCCCAGGGGATGGAACCGGACTCGTAAATCTCTTCCATGCGTTCATGTTTTTTCATCTCGATTTTTCGCTTGTCACATATCAACTTAATAGTGCGATTATATCATTCAGGACACCATTGGCGGTGACTTCAATCCCTGCTCCAGGGCCGGCGATAACCAAAGGAATCTCGTTATATCTTTGGCTGTAAAAAGCAAAATAGTTTCCTGGTCCTTGTAAAGAACCCAGTGTGCTGTTACGTTCCACGGCAAGTAATCCGATTTTTCCACCCTGTGGTGTGATAGAAGCCAGATATCGCAACACCCTACCCTCTTTTGACGCAGCTTCTATCTGTTGTGCATAGGTTTCGTCGAGCAATTGGGTGTTTTGAAAAAACTCTGGCACAGAAATACCCACCAGACGATCATCAAACAGTGGTTGCACAGAAAAGTCGTTTTGTTCCAGTTTCCATCCTGCCGTTCGCCCCAGGATTAATGCCTTACGCAGGACATCGAACCCACTCAAATCATCACGTGGATCAGGCTCGGTGTAACCAGAGTCAAAGGCCTGCCTGACAGCCTGGCTGTAGCTCATGCCAGCCTCCAACTGGCTGCATAAAAATCCCAATGTACCGCTCATCACACCTTCGATGCGTGTTATTTGATCACCACTGTTGATCATGGATCGCAGGGTCGCAATCACTGGCAGACCGGCTCCCACGGTTGATTCATAACGGATGCCAGGCTGGTTGAATAAGGAAGCTGCCTGTAGCCAGGGAGCACTGTGTGCATTCTTATTGGCAAATACCAGTTTACAATCATTCTTCAAGGCAACGCTCCAATCCAGATTCTGAACAGCGCTTATGTCGACAATGATGGAATTTTTGGTGAAATATTTTTCAAGAATTGAAAGGGGTTGTGATTCTAACAGGTCTGCCAGTTTTTGTCCGGTTGACTTGAATTGTAATGCGGTTTTAATCAAATCGGTAGAAAGTGGTTGTCCGACCAGACAGGCTGAACTATCCGCAAGGGCTGTGATTTCAAAATTCAAATCACAAGCCTGAAGCTGTTTGAGCACTTCACGCCCAACTTTTCCCAGACCGATAAGGATTATTTTTGATTGAGGTTGCATTAAAAAGCTCCTGTGATAATCGTATAAGCACAATTCTATCGAAGAAAGGCACACCCTGACAAGGGATAAAAATGATTACCTTGTTTGCTATCGCAATTACGGGTTCGATTAACTATCCCCTTGATCCATTTGGGATTAAAATCAGGAAATATAGAAAAAATAAAAAGGAGATTTGAAATCACATGGAATGGATAACTGACCCCCAAATTTGGATTGCATTTTTAACACTGGTCGCCCTGGAGTTGGTATTAGGTGTGGATAATGTGATCTTCATCTCGATTCTGGCAGGAAAATTACCACAGCAGCTGCAATCCAAAGCCCGTCGGACAGGTATTGCGATGGCGGTCATCAGTCGCATTTTGTTATTACTATCACTATCCTGGATCATTGGCCTGACTGAACCGATCTTCACCATTATAAATTTTCATGTTTCTGGGCGTGACCTGATTCTGCTTATTGGTGGCTTATTTTTGATGGGCAAAGCCACCATGGAAATCCACCAAAAATTAGAAGGTGTTGAAGGACACGCTTCAGCCAAAGGAAAGGTAACTTTTTGGGGTGTCATTATGCAGGTACTGCTGCTGGATGTCGTCTTTTCATTGGATTCAGTCATTACCGCAGTGGGCATGGTTGATGAAGTAGCGGTCATGATTGCTGCGGTGATTGTGGCGGCTATTGGCATGATTCTATCGGCAGATGCACTCAGCAATTTTGTTGAAGGGCATCCTACTATCAAAATGCTGGCACTCTCCTTCCTTTTGATGATTGGTTTCACTTTGATTGTCGAAAGCCTGCACCAACATATTCCCAAGGGGTATATATACTTTGCCATGGGATTCTCGGTCTTTGTCGAGATGCTCAACCTGCGCTTGCGCAAGACAGATCGGGAGCCGATCAAGTTGCACCAATCTTACATAAATCAAGACCAAAAAGAAGCTAATCATTAATTATTAGCGCTTAATTTAAATTTTTTCACGTATCGATTATCAGATTAATTAGTCTTTGGTTGAGTTCTAACTGGTCGTTTGGATATTGAAAAACTATTATCAAGTATATATACTGAATTTGGATGTTCAAATAAATTCCATCCATCTGTATCCGTATTAGTTTTTTCCATCAATTGATAAGGGTAATATGAATACCATAATTAAAGTAAGCGGATTACGCAAGACATATGGGGCTGTTGTTGCAGTCGATGATATTAGTTTTGAAGTTTTGGAAGGGGAAATTTTTGGAATGGTTGGCCCGAATGGCGCAGGAAAAACTACTACCATAGAGTGTCTTGAGGGGCTAAGAAAACCGGATCAAGGAGAAATCAGCGTACTGGGTGTGGATCCTAAAAAGGAAAGCCAATTAATAAAACGAAAAACAGGTATGCAATTGCAACACTCGAATCTTCCTGAACGCATGAAAGTATGGGAAGTCCTTGATCTTTATAGCTCGTTTTATGAAAAGCCGGTTGATTGGAAAAAATTACTTTCCCAATTGGGGTTGGAAGAGAAGGAAAACACACCATTTTCAAAATTATCGGGAGGTCAAAAACAAAGACTTTTTGTTGCCCTGGCGTTGCTTCCCGATCCTCAATTAATTTTTTTAGATGAATTGACTACGGGATTGGATCCCCAAGCCCGCCATGCAATATGGGATCTCATCCGGGAGGTACAATCAAATGGAAAAACGATCGTGTTAACAACCCATTTTATGGAAGAAGCTGAAATATTATGTGATCGTGTTGCCATCCTCGATCATGGGAAGATCGTAGCACTTGAAACCCCAAGCACATTAATTCGAAAATTTGGTATGGGAGAGAGAATTATATTTCGCTGTGAAGGAGCTTTGTCGATTGAATTTGAAAAAGATCTCCCAAACGCTCATAAGGTGGAAAAACAAGGAGATCTGGTGATTGTTTATGGCAAAAATAATGATATTCCTTTGGTTTTAGAAGTTACTACTCAACTGGTAAAACATAAAATCCCATTCCGTGATCTTCGCAGCGAGCAAGCTACCCTGGAAGACGTTTTCTTGAAATTAACAGGAAAGAAAATACGAGAGTGAGAAAGAATGAAAAGCTTTTTTAAATTCACCTGGATGGAAATAAAACTGTTTCTGCGTGAACCAGTTGGAGCTTTTTTTACACTAATTTTTCCCTTAATGATGTTGTTTCTGTTTGGAAGCATTTATGGAAATGAACCCTCAGAATATTTTAATGGGTATGGATCCGTAGATATTTCTGTACCAGCTTATACCGCAATGATTGTTGCAACCACTGGATTGATGGGATTAACAATTACGGTATCTTCCTATCGGGAAAATGGCGTACTACGACGACTGCGAACAACGCCAATAAACCCATTGATGATCCTGTTTGCACAGGTAGTTGTTCTATTTTGCATGACACTGATTGGCATGGCATTTCTGATCGTCGCAGGAAAGTTAGTTTACCAAATGCGCTTTGAAGGCAATGTTTTTAATGTTGTCATTGGTTTCATATTGAGTAGTCTGAGCTTTTTTGCAATTGGTTTTGTTCTGGCTGGTTTGATGCCTTCTGCACGAACTGCGCAAATTGTTGGCATGGTCATCCTTTATCCCATGTTATTTCTCTCTGGCGCTGGTTTTCCAAGGGAATTATTGCCGGAATCAATCATTAAGATTTCAAAATTCTTACCTCTGACATATGTAGTGAATCTTTTACGGGGTTTCTGGATTGGTGAGGGATGGGAAAAACATGTTGTGAATGTTGTTGTGCTGACGGGCATCCTGATTGTTGGAGTTGGCATCTCATATTTCACATTCAAATGGGAATAAATTAGATCACCTGTTACTTGTTTCTATTGTGCTATTGCTTAACAATGAACAGGGCATGAAGTTGAGCCAAATAGGATCTTTTGGTTTTTTTGGTTCAAAATTTTTTAGGTGTAAAATAAAGAAGGACTGACCTGATGCAGCTACTACTCATTTTCTGATTGTTAAGTGGAATGGTTTGTCACACTCATTGTTAGGAAAATATAAAATGAATAATTCTCTAGACCTGGTACCACTTGGAAAAACTGATATTAAAATCACCACCGTAGGCGTGGGAGCCTGGGCCTGGGGTGACCGCATGATTTGGGGGTATGGCGGCAGTAGCTATGATGACAGCGATATCCGCGCAGCTTTTGACGTCAGCCTTGCCAACGGCACCAACTGGTTTGACACAGCCGAAGTCTATGGTATGGGTAAATCAGAAAAATTTTTAGGGAAATTTTTGCCTTTCGCAACGAATGAAGTGCTGATCGCTACCAAATTTTTTCCGTTTCCATGGCGGATGCGAAAAACTGCGTTAGTGAATGCACTTAATAAAAGCTTAAAACGCTTGCAACGCTCGCAGGTCGATTTATATCAAATCCATGTACCCCTTGGGCGCTGGAGCAAACCAGAGTACGTATCCGCTCTCGCTGATGCG
>JACZIY010000811.1 GCA_014860845.1 Anaerolineaceae bacterium | reverse complement strand
GCATGGAAGGCAACCAGATCATCGACGCTGGTATTGCGTGCACCAATCTCGCCCACTTCACCTCCCAGAGTGATGTGAACATCACGTGGCTGCATGGCATGGATGGATTTGATTAATTTTCCGGTGATCTCCGCATTTGGCGTATGAAAATCATTTAGATTTTCTGCTTTCTGGTCAAACAGGTGCGAACCATCGATATCGATCTGATAGAACCCGCTCTCGATGACCTGCAGCGCTAATTCTTCGAGATGTTTTAAGTCATCTGCAGAATCCAGACTGAAGTGATCCCCCTGCAGGAATACCGGTCCATGATAGCCCTCTTTGAACGCTGCAGCCATTACAAGGGCTGCATACTCCTCAAAAGTCTGGTCACAACCGCTTGATTCCGAGGGTGCTAATTCGAAAATGATAGGACCACAATTTGCTTTTAAAGCTGCTTTCCAGATTGCCCTGGCCAGGGGATAGGTGAGGCCACGGACATTGAAAGCAGGTATGGTCATTGGGGGTAGATCGCCACGACCCAAGGCCTGATATACAGGTGCGATGGAAGCCGGGTATAGCCCATTTTCCCAGGTCAGGTTAAGGATCTGGACAGCCAGTTTTTTACGTTTCTCGCGGGGAGTTAATGCCAGCGCCAGAATATCCTGTTCCAAAGTTGCTTCAGTACACATGCTTTTGCCCTTTCTCTTTTTTTAACTTTGAGGTTTGGGTGTTATTGGGAGTATTTACCCCCAAAAACACCCGTAAACCTCAAATGACTCTATCACTGATCCATTGATGTTTGGTGTAGCGCTGGATCGCCAACTCATCCAGTTCCAATCCCAATCCGGGTAAATTATTGAGACCGATGGTGCCATCCTCATCCACCTGGAAGGGTTTCTTAAGCATAAAATCGCGGGCTTCCACCGTCCATCCCGGCGGATCAACAGGAAATTCAAACCAGGGGCAATTTGGCAAGGAAGCTGCCAGTTGGAGATTGGCTGCCAATCCGATGCCATTTGACCAGGTATGCGGGATGAATTTCTTGAAGGACATTTCCGCCAGTGCAGCCACTTTTCTTAATTGAAAGATTCCTTCTGAGAAGGCAGCATCCGCCTGGATAATATCATAGCAATTCATATCCACCATCATTTTATATTCGTGCAAGCCGATATTCAATTCTCCTCCCGCAATCGGGATATCCACCGCTTCTGCCAGTTGAGCCAGTTGATGGTAGTTGTAACGTGGCAGTGGTTCTTCCAACCAGAGCACTTTCAGATCCTGCATGGCCCGCGCGATAGTTAGGGCTTCGTTATAACTCCAGGCACCGATGGGTTTGGGAGAAGGCATGACGTGCGCCTGGTTGGCATCCACCATCAAATCTATCTGATCACCGAATACCGATCGAACGTGCTCCACCAGAGCGATATCTTCTTTAATGGAAGGACGGCGCAGTCGTAGCTTGAAGGCACGCATCCCGCCGCTGCGCAATAGGTGAATGCGCTCAACCTGTTCCTCGAAGCTGGGCACCTCTGCCAGACTGGCGTAAGCTGGCATGCGGTTTTGGAAACCACCCCAAAGTCGATAGACAGGTTGTTTGGTGACCTTACCGATGATATCCCAGAGCGCCATTTCGAATGCCCAGGGGTAACTGCCATCCCGTGCAGCCACTCGCAGATAAGGGCTGATCTGTTCAACCATGAAGGGATCTTTGCCAAGAACGTAGGGTGCCACCAGATCTGCAAAGGTATTGATACCCAGCATGCCTACTTCAGGTCCCGCACCAATTCCACTCACGCCCTCATCAGTGTGCACCCGTAACAAAGTGCAATTGGTGGTGGTAAAGACACGTCCAGGTGCCCAGGCGGGTCGTAATGGGGCAGGTAATGGGTACTCGATGAGACTGCATTCGATTTGATTAATTTTCACGGCTTCCTCTTCTGTTAATTCGGATTGGATTGATGGATCGCTTTCAGGAGTAGTTGCGCACCTTCCTGGATATGCTCCTTGAGATAGGTTTCAGTGTTCTGATAATTACCAGACCGGATCAAATAAACCAATTTAGCGTGGCGTTCTACCAGTCCCTCATAAGATGGGTAATGGCTGCTGACAGTGTAAATGACCATCGTGATCTGGCTGGACATTTGTTCCCAGATGCGGATGGTGCGTGACAATTCTGATAAATTCATCAAGGTGCGATGGAATTGATTGTCCAATGCAGCTCCCTGTAAACGATCTTCCTTTTGTTCCAGGGATATCATTTTTGCCACAATTTGATCCAATGGGGAAAGATGAACATGATGTTTGGCGGTCATGATTTCCTTCAGAGCAATAATTTCCAGGGCAGAACGCAACTGATAGATTTCTTCAACGTCATCGGCTGTCAGGTTGACCACAAATGACCCCTTGGAAGGGATGATCTCCACCAAACCATCCTGTGCCAGCCGGCGGATGGCTTCGCGTATCGATACGCGACTGACAGAAAGCTGGTCTGCCAGGGGTTGCTCCACCAGGTGTTGACCCGGTTTAATCTGTTGTGTGAGGATGGCATGAGAGAGATTCTCATACACCTGATCCGCCAGAAGAGTCTGCGATTTAATGGGCTTTAATGCTAGTTGCCATTCGATTGTTTCGGGAATTCGTGCCATAAAAGTTCCTTTTCTCTAATAATTTACATAAAAATAACCTGGTAGGTATGGTCAGTCACGGTGAGAAAACGAATATGATCGGGATCACCATTCAGGTTTGTGTTTTCGGTGGGACGTTGGTTGCCTTGATCATCCATAACTTTAAGAAACTGATATCCAGGATCCATCATCCGGATGGAGACCTGGCGGTTAACAGGCTGGGATGATATCTGCAAGGTCAATGTTGAATCCTGCCAGCTGAATTGTGTGCCATCATAAAGTTGGAAGTTGCCATCCGCACCGGGATAGATTTGAAGACGAAGGTCATTTCCAGCGACTTTAATCTCCGGTTCATCCAGAACAGGCAGCAGGGTATCGGGTGAGGGATCCAGT
>JACZIY010000112.1 GCA_014860845.1 Anaerolineaceae bacterium | reverse complement strand
GAGGTGCCCTTAAGTAAATATAAAAGTATTTACCAAATTTTATTTTGTATTCTAATGAGGAGAGATTCATGAAAGTAAATTCAAAATTTAAATTCACCTTAGCTGTAATCCTCGGACTGGCCGTTCTGTTACTTTCCGCTTGTGCACAAACACCAGAAACTCCCGTAGAAGAAGCTCCAGTGACAGCCCCCTCCACCCAGACCTGTCCGGAACCTGCATCTTGCCCGGAATTACCAGAAACAGTAGCTGCGCCATTTGAGGAGTTGTGGAAAAACTCACCCCATGCTGACAAAGAAGCAGAAGCTTTCCGTCACTGGGACGAAGAAGATCCCATGGAAGTACCAGTAGCATGTGCCACATGCCATAGTTCTGTAGGTTTTCAGGACTTTGTCGGAGCAGATGGTAGTGAGATGTTTGTAGTAGACGCCAACGCACCTGTTGATACTGTCATCGAATGTCAAACCTGCCACAACGATGCCACAATGGCTTTGACCTCCGTTAAGTTTCCCTCCGGGGCTGAACTCACCGGTCTGGGAAATGAAGCTGTTTGTATGACCTGTCATCAGGGTCGCGCATCCAAGGTACAGGTTGATGAAGCTATCACAACTGCTGGTGTGGAAGATGACACTGTCTCCGAAGACTTAGGCTTCATTAATATCCACTATTATGCCGCAGCCGTCAGTCGTTACGGAACAGAAGTCAAAGGTGGGTACGAATATGATGGCATGACCTATGATACACTTTTCGAGCATGTTCAAGGCGTTCAAACTTGCCAGGATTGTCACAACTCCCATTCACTCGAATTGGAATTAGGCACTTGTGCAGGTTGTCATGAAGCCAACACTGTAGAGGACTTACGCAATATCCGTGAACCATCCTCCTTCGTAGATTATGATGGAGATGGTGATGTAGCTGAAGGCATATTCTTCGAACTCGAAGGTCTGAAAGAAATGACTTTCACAGCTATGCAGACATATGCTGCTGAAGTCATCGAAATGCCACTCGGTTATAGTTCCTCTACATATCCCTACTTCTTCAATGACACCAATGCAGATGGCGAATTAACCGAAGACGAAGCAGTATTTCCCAACGCATTTAAATCCTGGACACCTCGCCTGGTCAAAGCTGCCTATAACTTCCAGACAGTCAGCAAAGATCCCGGTGGTTATGCCCACGGTGGAAAATACTTGGTTCAGCTTTTGCATGATTCAGTTGCTGATCTCAATTCAGTAGTTGATACCCCTGTTGACCTGAGCACCGCGGCTCGTGATGATGCCGGTCACTTTGCCAGCAACACAGAAGCCTGGCGCCATTGGGATGCTGATGGTGCTGTACCTGCCTCCTGTGCCAAAT
>JACZIY010000810.1 GCA_014860845.1 Anaerolineaceae bacterium | reverse complement strand
CGGTTGGTATGCATGTGATTGAACAGTATGTGCGTATGGAGAAAATTTTTCGAGAGGGTATAGACCTGCGGGTACGTGATCTGGATCAGCTATAAAACATTTTTACCGAAAAGCTTTGATAGAATAAGGTTATGCAACGTCATCGAATCCCCGCAGAAAAAACCAGAACTGAGATCATGGTGGTCAATTCACGTTTCATCGCCACAGCTACGCCGGTTTTCAGTGTGGAAGAAGCCAGAGAATTCATTCATGCTGTGAAACAGGAATTTTCGGATGCAAGTCATAATGTGCCGGCCTTCTTGGTGGGATTTGGTCAATCAGTGACCGCTCACTGCAGCGATGATGGCGAACCATCCGGAACAGCCGGCCGACCCGCTCTGGCGGTTTTGCAAGGTAGTGGGTTAGGGGATATTGCAGTGGTGGTAACACGCTACTTTGGTGGCACAAAGCTGGGAACCGGGGGATTGGTACGTGCCTACACAGATGCTGTTAAGGCAGTCCTGGAAATCTTACCCCTGGCTGAAAAAGTACCCACGCACACAGTCATGTTAGTGATTCCTTATGCTTTGTACGAAAAGGTGAAATTATTGATCCATGAATTTAAAGGGAAAGTGCTGGATGAGGAATTTGGGGGTGAAATAACCATCAGCATTCAATTCCAGGAGGAAAAATTCGAACCTTTCAATGCCAGAATAGTTGAATTATCCAGGGGGAAAATCAAAGCGGAAATTGTGGAAACCAATCCCGAAACCATCATGCCAATTGAATAATGGATTTTGGTTTTTTCCTTTCAATTTTGATTATTGAAAAATGGGGAATTAAGTCATAATATAGTTATAACTTTATACAATTGATTTTAATAATTGAATTCGTTGGTTTCCTTGCTATACTATTAATATTATTGATCGAATTATTCAATTATTAATTGATCTTAGTAGGGACGATTGAATGCAACGCTGAAAAAAGCTTTGCCGTACCTGCTTATTGGTATTTTGTTTTTTTCCATCATCACCGAGGCATTAGCCCAATCACAACCAGACGTAAGAATCAACACCATATCCACAATTGAATTGCCAGATTCTGTCAATTTGAAGGTTTATTTTAATTTATTTGACAAACAAACTGGCCAAGCAATTACGGATATCACCCCGGAAACTGCCCAAATCACATTGTTGAATACCGGATTGGCGTCCGGGGCAGAAATCAAGCAACCAGATATCCCAATTTATATCACCATGGTATTGGATGCCAGTGGCAGTATGGCTGGTGCACAAGATTTATTAAAAGAATCAGCCAAACTTGCATTGACGAATGTACCAAATGATGCCTTCTTCTCGGTGGTTCAATTTGATGAGGAAATTGTCCTCCTACAGGACTTCACTGAAAATCAATCCGCCATCAGTTTTGCCATTGATCAATTAAAGACGACGGGCAAAGGCACATGCTTGTATGACGCCGCTTATACTGCTGTGGAAGCCATGGAAAAAGCTCCGGTGGGTAGACGGGCAGTTATTCTCTTCACGGATGGGAAAGATGAAACCAAAGAAGGAAAAGTATGTAGCCAGCATACCTACCGTGAACTGGTGGATAAAGCCATGAAAGCCCAGGTACCCATTCACACGATTGGATTATCCGTTTCAGCAGGAAATATCAATGCCGTTGAATTGGAAAATATGGCTGCCAGCACTGGTGGATTTTCCGCGATTGGAAACGAAAGCCAGCTGAAGAATTCCTTTGAACAGATCATGTTGGGGTTAAAAGCCCAATGGATGGCAGAATCCAGCATTTATCCGCGTCAGGGGGAAAATAATGCTGTACTGACCATGAATCTGAAAGATGTTGGTGAAACCAGCACCGCTTTCATCGTCAGTTCAAGCAAAGAATATCCTGGACCACCCAGCCCTGTTACAGCCAAACTGGATGGTTTCGCCTTACGTCCGGAAACGATGTCATTTGACGTTCAAATTTCATTGACCTCACCTGAAATGGTTAATTATTTGCGCGTAGCTATCTGGGAAAAAGAAAGCGGATCAAAAGTAACAGAATTTGTCTTTGAAAACCTGGCCACATTCAATACCCTCAATATTCCCACCGATGCTTTAACCGCAAGCCGTGATTATGAAATGCGTATTGTCGCCACCGACAAGGAAAATAATTTTCCCTTTGCGATCGTGAAGGATGATCAGGGAAAAGCCTTTACCGAATTAATCCACGAGTTCAAATTTGATCCATCTGGTGTTTTACCAAAGTTGAGCATTCAATCAGTCATTCAAGATAATAATGACCTTGTTATTCAAATTGCCACCACCAATCCCGTTCTGGTGAAAGGATATGATGGGTGGTTGATTGACGAAGAAACCAATACAGTAGTCCCCAATTCAACCTTTACCAGCGAGGTTCTTCCCAATGGCAGTGGTTCCATCACGATTCCCATGGTGGATGCGGAGGTGGAATCTGGCAAATATACTATTCTGGTAAGAGCCTTAGGGGATGAAGGCAGTGTATTCACCACGCAACAATATGCAGGTGTAGTTTATGCAGCCAAGAAAGTAAGTATTTTTGAAAAGATCTTTACTGCTCTTAAAGCTTCTCCTATTTACTTTTACATTATTCTCGGAATCATTCTGGTAGTGATTGCATTCCTGATGATCTACAACTGGCGCGAAAAATCACTTTCTGGGACACCGGTGATGCAGGGGAGATTGGGTGGGCAAATGAAGACCAAACGTGGGAAAAAAGAACC
>JACZIY010000809.1 GCA_014860845.1 Anaerolineaceae bacterium | reverse complement strand
ACTATGCTGATCAATCTCATTTGTCAATCCGCCTGGGTATTGGGCAGTTTCTTGGGAGCAGTTGCAGGAAATTTAATCCAGGATGTGCGCCCGTTTGCTCTGGATTACGCCTTGCCTGCCATGTTTATCGCATTATTAATTCTACAAATCAAAAATCGGAAACACCTCATCATCGCATTGATCAGTGCAGGATTGTCTTTGATCCTCTGGCAGCTGGGCGCAACCCAATGGCATGTAATCATTGCTACCATAATCGCCGCGACACTAGGCGCAGGAGTTGAAACATGGCAGAAACAACCATCCTGATTACTCTGGCAGGTATGGCAGTGGTTACCTACCTTCCCCGCCTGATTCCTGCCTGGGTGCTGCGCGATAAACAACTGCCTGTTTTTTTAGTAGCATGGTTGCGATATGTGCCGGTGGCTGTGCTGGCAGCCTTGTTATTACCCTCCATATTAATAGAAGGAGGGCGTATAAATTTCTCAGTCAGCAATCTTTATCTTTGGGCAGCCATCCCGGCTGGTGTTGTGGCCTGGAAGAAAAAGAGCCTTTTTGGCACCGTAGTTGTAGGAATGTTTGTTGTTGCCATCGCACGCTGGATCATGCGCTAATTTCAGGTTCCAAAAGTAATCCTCTTTTTAAGCCACCATGGCCAAAGATGGATTCCAAGACCTACTGCGAACATCGTCAGTCCAGTGACCCCCAGAATGGGTAAGGTTGCGTAAAATCCACCCGCAAATCCAAACACAGTAAAAAAGGTATGAAAAGTTAAAGGAACAGCCAGAATAACTTTATCAACATAGACATCTTTTTTAAATCCTGGTTTGACTACGTAGATGATCACACCTCCAGCCAATATGATCAGCAACATGCTCATCGCGCTGACCAGTTCGGTTTTGGCAAATACATTTGCAAAGACGTAATTAGTGATCGCCAGAATGACAACAGAGATTAAAAATGCGAATAACGGATAGGTATTTCGCAACCAGGCAGAAACTCGTCGTTTATGTATATTTCGGAACCAGTAGAGGAATCCGCTATATGACACCACGACGATATACCATGCCCAGAAATTTCCCCAGGGTACCCCAAACCACTGCCAATCCAAAGGGATGACCCAATTCCAGAATCCCAGTCGGATGGCAATCGCATCCATTGCCAGGTCCAGGTTAAGAGCCAACATCCCCACCAGAAATGGTCGGGCATAATCAGGCATCTCGAGATGTTTAACAAACTCCATACCGCTGTAAATGATCACAGCCCAACCCAACCCAATACAGATCGGTGCGCCATCCAGCATGAGAAAAAATTCTCCATAATGATAGGCTTCCAGTTGCTGGATGGTCATCCATTCCAGGAATACACCAAATATCATAGCAAATATCAACTCAAGCACCTTGCCGTTTTTTTGTCTGACAGCATGCCAGAAACAGGCAACGAATAAGAGAATGGTCAATAATTCAAAGATAATAAATGCAGCTTTTTCCATGAGGGTCTCTTCTTGATTGTATCCTTTTTTTATTTATTCTTTTAATTCCTTATCCATTTGATTTAAATTGGATTAGGGTGCAGAATTCAGCTCTCAATTTCTATCTTTGGTTTCTGGTCATTTTATCGTTTTCAAAATTGCAAGGTTATCTTGAAAGCAAAAATGACTGGTTATAATGGAAACAATTTTAACCGTAACTTTTAATAATAAGGATTGATATGACAATTGAACTCAGTGGATTATATGTTCCTAATCGTATTGCGCGATATATGATTATGACCCTGCAGGATTTAATGGGTGAAAATGGTTTGAATGCTGTATTCAAACAAAGTGGCTTGTCAACATATCGAGAAATTTGCCCGCCTGATACCATGGATAACGCATTTGATTTTTCTATTTATTCAGCCATTTGTTCAGCAGTTGCCAATACATACGGTCCGCGTGGTGCCAGGGTATTTCTGATTCGTGCTGGTAAAGCCGGTTTTCGAAATGGCATCCAAAGCTTCATCGATCATTATGGCGCTGGATTGGAAAGAACTGGAAAATTGGTACCCCTTTCCATAAAATTACCCCTCTTTCTCAAATGGATTGCAAAAAACTACACCGAAACCAGTGATCGCATTGTAGAAGTTAAAGACAATGGGGATCATTATCTCTACATCAATAAACGTTGCCCTGTTTGCTGGGGACGTCATGCCACCTCACCCGATTGCCATATCACCCTTGGCTTTTTGCAGGAGGCTACCAGCTTCATTTCCAATGGTGCCCAATTCCAGATCCGTCAGATCACATCAATTGGTGCTGGAGACGGAAGTTGTGATTTTATTGTCCCTAAACGTCCTGTTGACTAAGGCAGACTGACTTTTAAAAATAATCTTCACAGCCTGTCTATTTTGATTGTTTTTTTTTATCATTCACACCAATTTGCCCATACCCAGTCTGTTTAAATAG
>JACZIY010000808.1 GCA_014860845.1 Anaerolineaceae bacterium | reverse complement strand
ATCCTGGATGTCGTTGAGAAAGACATCTATTTACAAATTCGTTTCAGTGGGTTTCTGGCAGCTCAGGTGCAGACTGAAATTGAAAATCTGGCCGCATCAATTATTGACCAACTTCCTGAGATTTTCTTTGTTGAGTTCGATTTTCCTGAAGAAGATGTTGGAGAACAAAATCCGGTTGAAGGCTTATTGGAAGTCCCGAAAATTCTGGCAATTACCCAAACATCCACGGAGATCTTTTTTGGTGATTTGTGCGGCGATGAAATGACAACAATCCGAGCTCAATTTGATAATTTTGAGATGATCGATAATGTGTATCTTGTTTATCGATTAGTGAGTGCCAGCGAAACAAACGATAATTGGAACACGGTGTTTATGAATCAATTAACCCCTTCAACATGGGAAATTCCATTGTCTGCTGAGAATTCATTCCTAACCTATCAACTAATCAACGGGGCAAAAGTTGAGTACAGCGTAGCGGTTATTTATGGTGTCAATAGTGTGGTGAGAAGTCTATCTTATTCTGATATTTTATTATTGCAATGTAGACAGTAAAATAAACACCAGACCGAATTTCTGATCTGGTGTATTTTAAATTTTCAAATTAAATTACCTAGTCATCGTTATTCTCATCTACCGGGCCGATGATAATTTCAATTCTTTCCATAACATCATCTGACAATTTTTCCTGTGCTTCAGCAGCCAACAAATTTTCATCCAATTGTTCCAATCGAGTTGCTCCGGTTATCACTGCAGAGACTTCTTTTCGCCTCAATAACCACGCAATTGCCAATTGCGCAGTAGTAATCTCTAATTCATTGGCTAAAGCGGTTAAGGATTTGACTTTTTCGAGCTTATCATCCGTAATTCGATCACGAATCCAACTCATGTTGTCCAGGGAAGCTCTTGATCCCTCTGGAATGCCATCATTGTATTTACCTGTGAGAATACCAAAATATAACGGAGACCAGGTTGTTAGACCAATCCCAAACTCCTTACAGACTGGTGTTAATTCTTCCTCAACTCTTTTTCGATGAAACATATTGTATTGAGGTTGTTCAACAACTGGTGGAATCAGATTGAATTGTCGCGCTAATCCTCGAGCATGAGTGATTTGAGAAGCTTCCCATTCAGATGTGCCCCAATACAAGATTTTTCCCTGTTGTATAAAAGAGTTCATCGTGAACACAACTTCTTCAACAGGCGTATCAGGATCATAACGATGGCAGTAATAAATATCTAAATAATCCACTTCCATTCTTTTTAAAGAAGCATTCAATGACTCAGTCATATG
>JACZIY010000807.1 GCA_014860845.1 Anaerolineaceae bacterium | reverse complement strand
GACGCTCAATGCGACAATTCATGTCAGGCTGGTTCATTTGAAGTCCGGAATAGTCGAATTTGACGGGCAGGGCGATTATGCCGGGTTGGAAGCGGTGGGGGATTTGGAGAAGTTGATCAGGATGGCGGTCGGATAGCTGTTGAGCTGTTTAGCTGTTGAGTTGTTGAGCACTCTATTTCTTTAGTTCTTAAGATTGGATAAGTGATCGGCTGTTTTGAACTTAATCATCAAACTCTTTTCGATTAATTTCATTCAGTGGTCGATATGGTTCTTCCGGACCTAATACTGTGCAATGGACATCTTCCCTTGATGGAATACTGGGAACCGGACACATCCTTACTGTTTCTGACTTATCGGTAGGTGTACACAAGATACAAGCTGAGGTAAGTGATAGTGAGGGTAAATTTGGCAATTCTGGTTTAACCCGTAAAGATTCCATCCAGATTGAAATATATGAAAAAGCTGAACCACTTGCGATTGAAGCTTGTATTGTCCCGACCAATGGGTATGACTGGTCATATGAAGATAAAGACACCAGAATTGGAACGGGTGGAAACGCAAAGGGTATGCCCAGCTGTATTGCGAACTTTGTACTGAGAAGTAATCTGAATGAAGAGGTCCATTTATTATATTATTCTGTGCTTGACAACGATGCAATGCATACAGAAAATTGGGAAAGTAGACGGATTGATGCATATAGTGAATGGAGCGACCGCGTTAATCATACTGAATATGTTGATGGTTCAGTTACCTATTCTGAGATTCAAAAGATCTTATTATTGAGAAATGATCCTGCATGTTTCCATTACCTGATTACGATTGATGAACGAAATGAAATTCTTTGGGAGACTATGTCGACGATAATCGAAAAACTTCCCTGCCCATAATCCCTGTTTTTTTTCAATGAGTGTAATCGATTCGCCAAAATGGGTATGAATTGTATTATTATAAGGTGATATAAAAAAGATCTGATAGGATTTGATCAGCAAATCTTTTACTACAGTTGGAAGTAAAAGTTGATTTAAGCAACCAATTCATATTTGATGTGTTAATAGATGTGACTAAATAACCTGTTAAGGATATCTTATGAATCAAACTATGTCATTTCACCGCAATCAAAAGCAAGAATCTCCATTAGAACAAGTTACCTGGTATGGAAGCCAGGAACAATTACATCACGATTCTGATCAATTAAAAATACTACTTAAGAACTTGGAACGACCACTTTGGGCGATAAGTGATGAATCAAAAATATACTTAACCGATCAGAATGGATTTTCAATCTCTGACAAGAGCATCCCATTTCAGGCAACTAGAATTGCATATACCCCTGCAATGCCAATTGAAGCGTTTGGCGACCCAACCTTTATGCAAACGTACGGCACCCGTTATCCTTATTATGCCGGAGCGATGGCGAATGGAATTTCCTCGGTGGACATGGTGGTAGCATTGGGAAAAGCTGGTCTGATGGGGTCATTTGGTTCCGCTGGATTACCACCCACTCGAATTGAAGCCGCCATTCATGCCATTCAAAAAGCGTTACCGGATGGGCCTTTTGCAATCAACCTGATTAACAGCCCGAATGAGCCTAATTTAGAAAGAAATCTGGCAGAGATGTACATCAGGTCAGGTGTGAAGGTGATCGAAGCGTCTGCCTACATGGATTTGACCTATGCTTTAGTCCATTTTCGTGTAGCCGGCCTCTCCCGCACAGGTGATGGCAGTGTTTTGATTGGGAATAAAATCATTGCCAAAATTTCCCGTAAGGAAGTTGCACGAAAATTCATGCTACCTGCGCCTGAAGACTTGCTCAAGCAATTGCTGGCTGATGGAAAAATAACTAAAGAACAGGTTGAATTGGCACGCCAGGTACCCATGGCGGATGACCTTACCGTGGAAGCTGATTCTGGTGGTCACACCGATAATCGCCCTTTGGTGGGTCTGATCCCCACCATGCTGGCAGTGCGGGATGAAGTGCAGGCGCAGATGAATTATCCTCAGGTAATTCGTGTTGGAGCAGGCGGGGGTATAAGTACTCCGGCATCGGCATTGGCAGCCTTTATGATGGGGGCAGCATATGTTGTTACCGGATCCATCAATCAAGCCTGTGTTGAATCAGGTGCATCGCTGCACACAAGGAATTTACTTGCTCAAGCTGATATGGCCGATGTGATCATGGCGCCGGCTGCCGATATGTTTGAGATGGGGGTGCGGGTGCAGGTTTTGAAACGTGGCACCATGTTCGCCATGCGTGCTTCCCGCTTATACGAATTGTATAACCGCTATAACGCTGTTGAGGAAATTCCTGTTGCAGATCGTGAAAAGATTGAAAAAACCATTTTCCGGCGCAACCTGGATGAAGTCTGGGAAGAAACCCAGGTATTCTTTCGTGAGCGTGATCAAAAGAACCTGGACCTTGCCTTAAAAGATCCGCATCATAAGCTAGCTTTGATCTTCCGCTGGTATCTGGGACTTTCGTCGCGTTGGTCGGTGGTGGGGGAGCCTGGCAGGGAGATGGATTATCAAATCTGGTGTGGCCCTTCGATGGGAACTTTTAATCAATGGGTGAAAGGTAGTGTACTGGAACCAGTGGAAAACCGGAAAGTAGTAGATGTCGCTGTGCAGATACTTCAAGGCGCTGCTTATCTTGCACGCGTGCGAAGTTTATCTAATCAGGGTATTACACTGGCAAGTGAACTGCAGATGTACTACCCACAGCGCTTGCTGTAAGCAATCTGCTCAGAACATCACAAAATTTGTTGAATCCAATCAGGAGCAAAGTCTTCTTCTCGATTTTTGTGTTTGATTGCCAGGGTTACCAGAGAATGATTTAATTTACGCCAGAATAATTTCAGATTCTTACCCTCTGAAGGACATTGCAGTATTTCGACTGATTGCCAATCTTCGTTGGATTTCAATGAGGGAAGTTTGAATGCTATCTGGCGGGTGTCAATTCGCAGTCCTATCTGCAATGCTTTTACGATGGCTTCCCGACCGCTCCAGAGAAGAGAAGCTGCCAGTGCCTGTTCTTCAAGGGAGAAGGCAAACACCATCCTACCTTCTGGTTCGGTGAAATAATCTTCGACAAAACCATGCGACTTGGCTTCAATCTCTTCCAGATCCATCCCAATCGAGATCTCAGGATCGAAACAGAAGGCTGCAACGGCATACTCACTACGGTGACTGATCGATAAAGATCCTTCAAGACGCTGATCGTTCCACATCACAAAGGGTGCACCACTTTCTTCATTATGAATCGAGAATTCGTGGAATGGAATGGTGTCAGTATCAGTAAAAAGATTAATAAGTAGATTTTTAGCAGTCCAACGCCCCAGTAACCAATCATTTTGACGTTTTGGAAAGCGAAATTGTTGGTACCGATTTTGTTCCGGAAAGGATAACCAATCTAAACCTTCAGGAATTGAATCAAGTTTTTGTGTGTTCCAAAAAATAGGATAATCAGGTTTCATGTTAGAAATGGGCATAGACCAGATGATGGCCTATGCCCAAAAAGATTACTTCATCAATGTTTCTACAGGTGTCAGTAATTCCTGATCGACGCTGTATGGCATTGCAGAGGTCCGATACTTCTCAATTTCCAGGTAGACCTGACCTTTGCTATCCACTACACGGGCATCAAAGTATTGTTCTCCATCGTTTTCAGTGACGGGTTGCACTTCCGCGTAGATCGGCAATCCATTGACTTTGTTCTCGTACAATCGTAATGCGCCTATCGATTTTGGAAGGCTGAGTGTTCCAGCTTTTCCAATATCCCAAACGCCAGCCGTTTGTAAACACAATTCAACCAATATCGGCACGCTGATCATGCTCTTTTCCTGTTTGGACAGTGGAGGGATCTGGCGATTCAGTTTTCCCAAAACCACATTCCCATTTCTTTGTACGCCTTCCAGAACCTGGAAAGCAGGACCGTGGAAATATAGTTTGTAGATGTCCTTTGCCTGTAGCGTATAAGCGCCGTTCCAATGCGGTGCTTTTCCCTCTGTTTTGACCTGAGGAAGATTGGCAGGCACCAGATAAACCTGACCAGAGAAGTGCAGGAGATGATCTGTGCGTTGATGTGCGCGTGCGAGATCAGACTCAAGGGTAACATAAGCAACCAGACCTGCTTCCTCCCGAACCACCTGCGCTTTCCAGGTGATGCGTCGGGCTTCATCCCGGTAGAATTTGAAAGGAGTCATGAACTGGATATTGGATAGTCTTTCTACCCGGAATCCACTTTTAGATGATCCGATTCTGGAAGCAATATGTTGAGCGGCAATCGAGAAACCTTCAATGCCCATCACACCAGGTAAAAGAGGTGTTCCATTCAGACTGTGGTCTTTAAGGAAAGCTTCCTGGCTGGGATCCAATTCAGCTTCCAGTAATATACCATCTTGAAGGCTGACTCCACTGGCGCGGCTAAGCATAACATGAATCGGTTGACCACTGGTGAGCGCAATGTTTGCTTTTTCAATGTCCAGACCACCGTTAGGGTCTTTTTGAGTTTCCAATAATCCCAATGAACCTGCCAGAACAACTTCACCGTGTGAGCCAGCTTCCAATTCCTGCCGAACACAACCTGAAGCCTGTTGTGGATGAATCATGTCAATCCCGGCTCGTTTCATTAATTCCGGGATATGACCACGGCTTGCCATTCCTACTTCTGCCCAGGCACCCCAATCGATGGTCACGACCTGAATTTCAGGATATTGTTGGCGGAAAGCGGATGTAAGCCGGCACAGCAGATCATTGGCCGCGCTGTAATCAGTTTGCCCAGAATTTCCAAAACGGCCTGCAACGGAACCGAAATTGACGATGGCTTGTGGCAATTGTTTTTCGTTTTCGAGTGCTTTGAAAAGGTTGAAGAAACCAGTGGCTTTCACGTTTATAATCTGCCTGAATTCCTCTTCGCTCTTGGAATCCAGTTTGCGACTCTTTTCCACACCAGCAGAGTGGACCAACACATTCACCCGACCTTCTTTCTGGATGATTTGCTTCACTACTTCGTTTACTGCATTTTGATCGCTGACATCACAAGGAAGATAAGTTGCCTGTCCACAGGATTTATGGATCGCATCCATGGTTTTTAAAGTCGCTGCAGCGCGTTCCAATCCGGCGATCTCCTGATTGATGATGGCTGGGGTAGCTTTTTGACCGGATTTGGATAACCGTTGCAAGATCGTAAACTTGAGCTGTTCGGGATCCTTGGCCAATAATTCCAATTCTGGATGATCTTTCTCCGGCAGGTGGGTGCGCGCCAGAAGATAGAAATGTCCCTGGGTATGCTGAGCCAGATCTTCCACAATCGGAGCTGTGATCCCACCGGTGCCACCACTAACCAGAAAAACTGCACCTTGAGGAATTGGTTTGGTTTGGTCTGTTTCAATTTCAGAATCCTGTAATACCAAAGTGAAACGTTGATCCTCTTCCCAGCCAACTTCTATGACAGCTGGGTCAAAAAGCGTTTCTTCGACCAATATTTTTGCCAGGGTGGCAGGTTTTGCCTTACTCGAAAAATCGACCACTTTTACAAAAATGTCATTGCGTTCGCGGGCGATGGCTTTGGCAAAGCCAGCCGCTGCCCCGGATAAAGGATTGTCTGCCCCAGTGGCAGATAAACCGTGCAAGCCATCCATGCGGGTAGCAACAACAAGGAATTTGATCCCAGGTAATTGTCTGATGGCAGTTACCAGGTTGTAAAATTTGGATTCCAACGTGCTATGCCAATCTTCATACCCTATCTTTGTTAACAGCGTTTCCTTGTTTAAGGTTGGCAAGAAATACAACCCATCGATCGGACCCGACTCGGACCATCCTTTGATCTGATGGATCAATTCGTTCTGATTGTTAGGTTGGATGGACAGAACATCGACCTGCTGATCTTTAAGCTTCTTTTCCAGGGCTGGTGCAACTTTACCGTTGTCATGGATTACGATCACCCGGGAACCCTTTTCTAAAACCATGCCAGTAGATGTGCACAGGTCTATTCTGGGGCGTAAAACGGCAATCGGTACCCGTCTTCTGATGCTGGCGAGCTCTTCAGATTCAACCAAGTTTTCTGGTTGATCTGTGGGTTTTTCTTCAACCTGCTCAATAGATTTTTGCTGCGCCTGGGCATCCAATACAAACTGGACAACTTTTTGCAGGGTGTTGTAGTCTGATAAACGCAAGTCTTCGCGGCGCGGGATGCCAAAATTCTCGCGAATACTGGCAAATAACTCTGCCTGTTTGACAGTGTCAATACCCAGATCCGCTTCCAGATCGAGCTCCATATCTAGCATTTCCACAGGGTAACCCGTTTTTTCACTGACTTTTTCGAGCACCACTTGGGTTACTTCACCATTTTGTGGGGTGCTAATGGTTGTTGCTTCTGAAACCGGAACAGGTTGTGGCACTGGTTTAAGTTCAGGTGTTATTACTTCAGGGCTGCCTTTAACTTGCGGAATTACCGGAACTGGAGCATCACTCGCCCAACCCTGAGGCCCCTGACCAAATTGCCAGTTGGAAACCATCGGTTTTACCTTTGGGGCACCCTCATGTTTGACACGTAAATTATGCTGGACAACTTCCAGTTCTGGTTGTTGATAACCGGACACAGAAGCCAGCCATTGTTGATATTGTTCCTGGTTGACGCGTTCACCTACACCAGAGACTTTTCGGATTAAGGTCATGGCAATTTGTGAGCCAAAACCTGCTCCCAGGCGCAGTGAAAATTGCACCGGATAATTACCACCTTTGGAAAGGTTGAGATCTCCCAGTTCTGGGTCGGGTTCAAAGTCATTGTCATAATGTGCGATGGGAGGTACCATGCCAAATTCCAGCGCTTTGACAGCCATCACATCTTCCACACCGACGCCCATGGTATGGCCTGTGAAACCTTTGGTATTGGCTATGATGACTTTGTTTGCCTGATCTCCAAAGGTTTTCCGCAAGGCATGAATTTCTGCAGCGGCACTACCACCACGCGCCGGGGTGTAGGTTTCATGAGAGACGAATACAGTTCGGGCAGCGATTTCATGACGATCAATACCAAAGCGTTGTTCTGCCTGGGAAATTACCCGCTGCATGACTTCACTGACATGTGGAACATCCAACCGGGTTCCATGGAAAGCTGAATTAGCGATCTGACTCGAAAGGAGCTCACAGATACCTCGCATGCCACGTTCACGCACTGCGTCTTCGGCTTCCACCACCAGAGCGGCGGCACCCATCCCCATAATCATGCCATTGCGGCGACGATCGAAGGGAAGAGCTGCCTGACGTACATTTCCTTCTGTCGTAGCTGCTCCACTCGCCATCAAGCCTGTTCCGATCCAGTTGACAAGATTTCCACTGGTGACATCATCTCCGGCAATCACGATCACCCTCCGGCAGCGTCCAGCGCGAATCCAATCTTCAGCAATAGCGACTGCATGTGTGGTAGTGGCACAGGCTGCATTGACATAGGTATTCGGTCCACGAGCACCAATATGTTCGGCAAATTGGGAATGTCCCATTGCCAGTACTCGAAAGACAAAATGGCGATGGAAATGATAATCATTGGCCTGCAGCTGAGCTTCTAAATTCTCTAATTTACTTTGAAGAGTCTCAGCCACCTTACCACCGCTACCATTTAACATCTGGATGATATCCAATAATTGTTGTTTTTGTGTCAATAAATTCTGGAACTGGTAATATCGGTCAGCTTCTTCTGACATTCTTTCCAGACCTGGAAAGGCTGATCCAAAAATGACGCCGGTTTCATCCTGCATGGCTTCTGGCAACATCCAGCGGTTGGGTAACAAGGTGCCTTTGCTGGTGGTGCGGTAATTCATTACTAAAGGAATACCGGCATCCCGTAAAGCATCAATACCTGCGGCAATGGCCAGTTGGGTACTGATATCGGTGGCATCCACACGATCTTCTGGAATGCCAAACTCATTGGCGGGATCAAAACCGCCACGCTGTCCGGCTAATTTCACGGTTGCATCCAGGTCGTCAATATCGACCATCATTGCTCCGGCTTCATGTTTGACCAGGCGGGTCACGCGTTTATTTAGCATATTTTCACGAGTTTTTTGTGGAAAAGACTCGATTAACACTTCGCCTTTTAGTAGCCGGTTGACATTGTCATCTGCAAATACCAGTCCATTCTTGCCTGGTAAACCCAGACCAGCACCGCTAATAACGACTGAACCTGTGAGCGGAACACGACCGTCAAAGCAGGTTGGTTGAGAGACAGCAACATATTCCGGAAAATTGGCAGATGGAACCTGTACTCTCTCAGAATTGGCAGGTAACCCGGCAGCGAATAGAGCACATAGTGCTTCATTAAAGCTGGTTAATGCTCCTTTTCGTGGGTGATTGGTGGCAATTAGGGTGACATCAGTATTATCTTTGAAGATGTCGCTGGTAAGCGCATTTAATACGCGTTTTGGGCCTACTTCTACAAATATCCTGGCACCGTTTTCATAAAGTTTTGTGGCTCCGTTAATGAATTGCACCGGGGAAGCTACCTGATCGGCCAGCAAATTAAGGATATCTTCGCGTCCAGATGGATACCAATCACCGGTAACATTGGCAGCAACGGGGATTCTAGGTGCTTGTAAGTCCATGCGATCTATGACTTTTCGAAGAGGCTGACTGGCCGGCGCGACAATTTTGGTGTGGAAAGCATGCGAAACCGGAATTTTGACTGCCTGGAAATTGGCTGCCATAAATGCCTGGATGGCGAGATCAACACCTTTGGTAGAACCGGCAATAACCGACTGCAAAGGACTGTTAATATTCGCCAGAACGACATATTCATCAATCGTATCAAGAATTCGTTCTACTTCCTTGAGAGGGGCTGAAACAGCTGCCATGCAACCATTATCTTCCATGGCGACTTTGACCATTTCACGACCACGCGCGCTGACCACTTCCAGCGCTTCATCGAATCGTAAGACACCAGCAGCTACCAGGGCAGCATACTCACCCAGACTGTGTCCAATGACCATATCAGGTTTGAACCCGTATTTTTCCAGAAGGCGTAACAAGGCCACATTGGCTGTCAGCACCGCTGGTTGGGTGATGGTCGTATCTTTTAGTTTCTGTTCAGCTTCCTTAAGGCTGGCTTCGTCGCCTTCAGCATATATATAATAGGTGAGAGGTTTACCCAATAAAGGTTCCATGACCCGATCTGCTTCTACAAAGACAGCATCCACCACCGGTTCAATAGCGCGTAACTCGCGCAACATGTTCACATATTGTGAACCCTGACCTGGGAAGAGGAAAGCTACCTTTCCTGGATTCCCGTTGCCACGATAGACTCCCTGAGCAGTCATAGCTTGCCACATGGAGGGATTATCCGAGTCGAAAGCTTTTAATGCTTTTTCTGCTCGTTTGATAAATTCATCCTGATTGCTATAATCAATCACCAGCCGTTCTGGCAATCTCAACTGATCGGGTTCTGGTAATTGAGAAGGTGGCAAAGAACCAAGCTGAGCCTGGGATAATGAATTTTGTAGTTTT
>JACZIY010000806.1 GCA_014860845.1 Anaerolineaceae bacterium | reverse complement strand
CCAGACAGAGTTCCGATCATCATCGGTGTGAGCAATGCAACCGGGATAAAAATTCACCCTTACCGTGGAATAAAGAAAATTTTGGGAAATGAGAGTGAGGATAAATACATATACGATTGGCCAGAATTGGGAACAGCTCTTCCTGATGAACAAGTGATGTTACGCCTCCACAGCGATGCTCGTGGTCTTTTGGATCGTTTCCCTAAAAAAGTCTATGAGAAGAACCAATCTCGTCCACCACATTCTCCTTTTTTTGATGATTGGGGCAATGGACAGATGGAAATTGGTCCGGATAATTGGTATCCTGGTGTCCATCCAATGCCAGATGCAAAGACGATCGAAGATCTGGTTTCATATCCCTGGCCCGATATGGATGATCCTTATCGCACCTCCCATGTTCGGGATGAGGCTTTGAAATTACACGAGAAAAACCAATTTGCTATCTTGGCAACGCCCTGGCTGATGTTCCCATTTGAAAGGGCGATTGGCTTGCAGGGAATGGAAACTTTTCTATCCAATATGGCGATGGAACCGGATTTTGCCCAGGAGTTGTTGAACCGAATTAACAAGCTCTGCATGACCAATATGGGACATTTTCTGGATCAATGCGGAGATCTGATTGATATCATAAAAATTGGTGATGATCTGGGAACGCAAGAAAATTTGATGATATCGCCCAGGATGTATCGAAAAATGCTGAAACCATTACATGCTGAAATGATTTCATTGATTAAACAAAAGACGAAAGCAAGGGTGTTTTTTCATACCGATGGTGATGTGTTTAATCTGATAGAGGACTTCATCGAAATTGGGGTAGATATTCTTAATCCAATCCAGACTTCCGCTGGAAAAATGTCGAATTTGGAAGAATTAAAAAAACAATATGATAAACGAATCGTTTTTTGTGGGGCTATTGATACCCAGAAAATACTTCCTCATGGGACACCAGAGGAAGTTAAACAAGAAGTTCGAAGGGTGATGAATATTCTAGGAAAGGGTGGGGGATATATGGTTGCCACCGTTCACACAGTTATGAATGAAGTGCCAGCAGAAAATGTACTGGCTATGGTGGATGCTGTAGAAGAATATGGATATTATCCATTGAAAGGTTGAAAATGAAAAAAGGACCCTTGCAGGTCCTTTTTTGATCTTTTTTCTAATTATTCTTTTTCGTACGGTTCGCCTTCAGCAGCAGGAGCGTGACCTCTTCCAATCACACCTGCCAGAACTATGATGGTTGCCAAATAAGGTGCCATTCCGATAAATTCACTCGGCAAAGGAACCTGCAATAATGATGCTTTGACTGAGAGAGAGTCGAAAAAACCAAATAATAAGCCTGCGCCCAATGACCCTACCGGATGCCAGTTACCAAAAATCATAGCTGCCAGACCGATAAAACCACGTCCAGCAGTCATGACTTCATCAAAGCGACCGGAAGATCCCAGAGAAAAATAGGTGCCACCAAAACCTGCCATCATGCCGCCTAAAATTACG
>JACZIY010000805.1 GCA_014860845.1 Anaerolineaceae bacterium | reverse complement strand
TAAAAATTGCAGAATCCCCCGCAAGAATTTTCCCAGACTGGGATGACGCGCGATGATATTGTCATAAGCGCCGAAAATGATCGATTGTTGTACAAATCGAACCGGTAGCCCGGCAAAGAGTTTTTTTAGTTGACCTCTGGTGTAAGCCCGCACATGGGGGGCTAATTTGTTACGCCAGGGGGTGGGAAGGTAATTGACCAACGGGATATTCCCAAAGCGGTAATTTCCCTTCCAAAAGATGCCGTGTGTTTCATATGGATAGCCACGGTTAGGGCAGAAAATCAACACGCGGCCACCTGGCTTCACTGTGCGAACCATCTCCTGCACGGATTTACGATCATCATCTACATGCTCCAGCACTTCATTGCTGAGGATCATGTCAAAGCTATTATCTGGGAATGGCAAGTGTTCGCCAACACCACAGATCACCTGATCCACATGCTGATGAGCTTCCAGGGTGCGTTCGTGCTCGACATCCAGGCCAACTGCTTGTTGAGCATCCTGTGCCAAACGGGAAAGATAAGCCCCTAATCCAACACCGATTTCAAAGACTTTGCCGTGAACTCTTTCCCCAGCAACCTGTCGAATCATCTGCATGCGGCGATCCTGACCTGAGCGCCAGACATAAGAGGGTTCCCCGCGCAAAGCTGCTTTTACTGAATGTGAGTTGCTCATAGCTTTTGATTTTTCTCCAGGGTTATTGTGACCCCAATACTACCATAGCCATTCCTGTATGAGAAGTTTACTGGATGGCTTATTCCAGGGATGGTTTTTGTGCCCAATGGATGGCAACCGTATTAAACATGGCTCGTTGAAACAGTATTTTTTGGAAGCCAGCCCGTGCCAGATAGACAACCAATTCTTCTGCGGACAGGAATTTGTCGGTCGTGGTCGGTAAATATACATACGCATCCCGATCTCCGGTGAGCACTTTGCCTAAAAAGGGGATGACCTGATGTGTATGGAAGTTGATGACAGGACTGAGAATGGATTTCTTGGGTCGGGTGGTATCCAGGGAGACAAAGATTCCTCCTGGTTTGAGGACACGCCATTGTTCCTGCAGTGCCAGAGACAGATCAACAACGTTCCTTAAAAGAAATCCTGATACCACCGCATCAAAGCGATTGTCCGCATAAGGAATTTGCAGCGCATCGGCAGCTGTGAACTCGACCTT
>JACZIY010000111.1 GCA_014860845.1 Anaerolineaceae bacterium | reverse complement strand
GATCGTATTAACTAGATTAAAGGTGATTAAATGATGATTATTGAATTTATATTGATTTTTGGTGTTCTGCTCTTTATCCATGAGTTTGGACATTTTATATTTGCGAAGTTATTCAAAATTAATGTGGAGGAATTTGGATTTGGTTTTCCACCACGATTACTGAAAATCGGTAAATTCCGGGAAACCGAAATAACTTTGAACTGGATTCCATTTGGCGCTTTTGTACGCCTGAGTGGAGAAAACGATCCAGAAGTAAAAGGTGGCTTTGGAGATTCCTCCATTCTTGCACGTTTTATGACGCTCATTGGTGGACCATTATTCAATTTAGTTCTTGGTGTGGTGCTCTTCGCAATTATTTTTATGCAGGTCGGAATTCCCGATTTGAAATCTGTACAGGTATATGGTGTCAATGAAGGCTCGCCAGCGGAAATTGCTGGGATTTCAGCTGGCGAACTGATCGTAGAGGTTAATGGGGTTGCCATAACCAGCACACAGCAACTTTCTGAACAGGTTGAGTTGAACCGTGGAAAACCAATAACGATCAAACTTAGAACGTCAGCAGGTGAAGAACATATCATTACCGCTACCCCTCGTGTGGAGGCTCCTCCTGGTGAAGGTTATTTGGGAGTAACCCTGGTAAATCCATATAAAGAAGCGAGCGTCGTAGAAGCATTACCATACGCATTTCGTGCGACAGGCGGATATGCGGTTCAATTGCTGGCTCTTCCTGGCCAGTTAATCAAAGGAACAATCTCTCCAGAAGAAGCCAGACCCGTTGGCCCGGTAGGTATTTACAGTATTTACTCACAGGCACGAGAAAGAGATGAAACCAATGCGGATTCAGCCAATCCGGAAGATCGATTAAATACTTTATTGATACTGGCCATCATATCCGTGGCGTTGGGTTTCACAAATCTTCTTCCCATCCCAGCTTTGGATGGTGGAAGATTAATTCTTTTATTACCTGAAATTTTCTTACGCAAGAAGGTGCCTGCCAAAGTTGAAAATATTATCAATATGGTTGGTTTTGCAGCATTGATCGCATTGATGGTCATCATAACGACCATGGATATTATTAATCCTGTTGTAATGCCGTAGGTTAAATAAAAAATGACGATAAAAAACATCAATTTTAATCAGGTAGTCGATGCCTTATTGGATGACAACGCGCCATTTCCCGTAGCATATATGATGAGTTTATCCGATATTCCACCAGCCAACCTGGAAATTTTGAAAAAATCATGGGTACAAATTTCACCTGAACGGAAAACTGTCTTAATGGAAAACATTGAAATCATCCATGAAACAGAGATTACATCAAATTTTGAAGATATTGCCGAATTAGCGCTGGAAGATGGTAATTCAGCTGTACGAATGAGTAGCTTACGTTTATTTTGGGATTATGAAAACCCCCATTTGGTCAGGAATTTCATTGATTTGATGCAAAATGATCCTGATGTAGGTGTCCGAACCCAGGCAGCAAGTACTTTGGGTAAGTATATGTATCTTTCAGAAATTGAGATGATTGATACCAGATACCAGAAATTGATTGATGAGGCTCTGATTAAAGTATTGCGATCGAATGAAAGTGAATTAGTCCGTCAGAAAGCGCTGGAAGCTTTTGGGTACTCCAGTAACCCTGCAGTAAAAGAATTTATCCACAACGCTTACAATTCTGGTGATTACAACTGGATTTCGAGTTCATTGGAAGCGATGGGGCGATCCGCGGACGAAAACTATGCATCCCTGGTTTTACCCATGTTGGCCCACCCCGACCTTCGTATTCAACGGGAAGCTGTGTTTGCTGCAGGAGAATTAGAATTATCGACTGCACGGAAGTTGCTCTTACGAATGGCTTTAGAACTGGAACAGGATGAAGATTTATGGGTTCAGGTTGTGTCTGCATTATCAAAAATAGGTGGAGAAGGTGTTTTTGAAGTCTTTGAAAGACTTTTAGAAAATGCATCCACTGATGAAGAAGAAGATTTCTTGAATGATGCAATTGAAACTCTCAATCTGTCCAATGATATGTCGTTGGGTTTTGATTTAATGGGTTTTAAAGAACCTGTTGAAGATACATTCCGAGAACTTAATCTTGAAGATGAAGAGTTCGATATTGATGATTATGGAAAATCCTGGATTGATGAATTAGAAGAGAATTTAGACGCTCAAATTGGTGATGAATTTGATGAAGATGATGACAATGACGAAGATGACGAGTATTAATTTTATTTTCAATGTTTGATGGATCACCACATAATGTCTGAGAAGGTTGGAATTCATGTCCTGATAGAAGGTCGGGTTCAAGGGGTGGGATTTCGGTTTTATTCAAAAGAACAAGCCTTAAAATTAGGATTAACTGGATGGGTAAGAAATACTTTTGATGATAATGTCGAAGCGTACGCTGAAGGTTTGAAAGATGATCTGGAAATCTGGATAACACATCTTCAACGTGGACCAAGGTCAGCATTTGTAACCAATATCAAAAAAGAATGGTCAACAGCCCAGGGAAAATTCAGAAATTTCCAGGTCGTTCCTACTCTTTAACCAATATATTAGATGTGTTTTTCTCCAGAAAGTATAGCTGCCTTCCTCCAGGGAGGAATGTTGGCTTCTTCCGCCCATATATTGCGTAGTTCATATATCTGATCCCGGATAGCAGCCGCTTTTTCAAATTCCAGATTTTTGGCAGCATCCCGCATTTGTTGTTCTAGATGTGAAATCGTTCGTTCGATCTCCTTCACATTCATTTTTCGATCACGTTCCCCTGCCTTGTATTCTGCACGCGATTCTGCCAGCATCATGGAAGGAGCAACGCGTTCTGTCAGATCGTGAATGGCTTTCATAATACTGACAGGTTCTATCCCATGTTCCAGGTTGTATTTATGTTGTTTTTCACGTCGACGATTAGTTTCTTTAATCGCTTTATCCATTGAATCAGTGATGCGATCTGCGTACATGATAACTTTTCCGTTCACGTGCCTTGCTGCACGTCCTACCGTTTGGATCAACGCAGTTGAGGAACGTAAAAATCCTTCTTTATCCGCATCGAGAATTGCCACTAGTGATACTTCTGGCAGATCGAGCCCTTCTCGCAAAAGATTGATCCCTACCAAAACATCGAAAATACCTTTCCGCAAGTCTCTCAAAATACCCACTCGATCAAGTGTCTCGACTTCAGAATGTAAATAATGAACCTTAATACCGATTTCCAATAAATAATCAGCCAGATCTTCAGACATTCGCTTGGTCAGTGTCGTTACCAATACGCGTTGACCAACCTCAATTCGTTTCCTTATCTCTACCAATAGATTATCGATTTGACCCTGCGTTGGTCGAACTTCAATTTCAGGATCAATCAATCCGGTTGGCCTGATGATTTGTTCCGTTATCTGTTGGGCATGTTCCATTTCATAACTGGCTGGCGTGGCGGATGTATAGATGGTATAGCCCATATGTTCTTCAAATTCTTCAAATTTCAATGGACGATTATCCATCGCTGAGGGTAATCGGAATCCAAAATCTACCAATGTTTGTTTCCTGGATTGATCTCCCCTATACATTCCTCTGATTTGAGGTACGGTCATATGCGATTCATCCAGAAACAACAGATATTCATTAGGAAGGTAATCAATTAGTGTCCAGGGTGCAGATCCTTTGGTCCTTAGATCCAGATGGCGAGAATAATTTTCAACACCAGAACAATACCCGGCTTCTCGTAACATCTCCAGATCATAACGGGTGCGTTGTTCAATTCGTTGGGCTTCCAGATGCATTTCATTTTTTTTGAAATATGCAATCCGCTCTTCCATTTCATCTTCAATTTCCTGGATTGATTTTTTCATCCTCTGTTCATCGGTTATGTAATGTTTTGCTGGGAAAATTTTAATAGTTTCCGGTTCCTGGACAATTTCACCTGTCAATGGATCAACCCGGCTGATTCTTTCCACTTCATCTCCAAAAAAAGTAACTCGATAAGCATACTTATCTTCATATGCTGGAAATATTTCAATCG
>JACZIY010000804.1 GCA_014860845.1 Anaerolineaceae bacterium | reverse complement strand
CCTATCAGTGTAAGACTCCGTAGATACCTATATTTGAATTCAAGGAAAGGGTACATAACGTTGGATGAGTCCTTACAGCAGCATTTGGAAATTCGGAATGCGATTAATGACGGGAATTTTGAAAAAACGAATGAACACCTTCAAAAACATAAATGTTGGAGTTGAAAAAAAGGAGAAAAATGAAAGAATATAAAGACTTAAACACCTCACCAAGAATACTATTAGGACCTGGCCCAAGCATGGTGCATCCACGTGTATTGCGGGCGATGGCTCACCCACTTATTGGTCATCTTGATCCACAATTTGTGAACCTTATGAATGAGGTTCAAGACTTATTAAGGTATGTATATGAAACAAAAAATGAAATAACATTTCCGATTTCTGGAACTGGAAGTGCTGGCATGGATGCTGTGGTTGGTAATTTTGTTGAACCAGGTGACCCAGTTTTAGTATGTGTGAATGGATATTTTGGAGAGCGACTTTGTGAAATGGTGAGGCGATATGGTGGAGATCTTTCAAGATTGGATAAGAATTGGGGAGATGCCTTTGAGCCTGAAGAGTTAGCTATTGCATTAAAAACCAAATCAGCAAAAATTGTTATGATTGTTATGGCTGAAACATCAACAGGGGTTTTGCAACCTCTTGAGGAGATAACAAAAATTGTTCATGAAAATGGCGCATTACTTTTGGTCGATTGTGTTACATCCTTAGGTGGTATGCCGGTTACAATCGATAAATTGGGAATAGATATTGCATATAGCGGAACACAAAAATGTTTAGGATGTCCTCCTGGGCTTTCTCCAATAACGATTAACAATCTGGCCAGAGAAAAATTGCATACTCGCAAGTCCCAAATCCCTAGCTGGTATTTGGATATTTCTCTAATTGAAAGTTATTGGGGAAAAGAACGTACATATCACCATACAGCCCCAATCACAATGAATTATGCATTAAGAGAAAGCTTAAGATTAATTCAAGAAGAAGGTTTGGAAAAAAGATATATTCGTCACAAAGAGAATGCAGAATTTTTCTGGGATTGTCTTGAAGAAATTGATCTTAAACCAGTTGTAAATTATAAATATCGATTACCTTCATTAACTACAATTATGGTTCCTGAAGGAATAGATGCAAGTGAAGTATGTAGTAGGTTGCTGAATGAATATAACATTGAAATTGCTGGGGGATTAGGAGCATTAAAAGGTAAGGTTTGGAGGGTTGGTTTAATGGGATTTTCCTCATCTAAAGAAAATATTCTATTACTTATTAGCGCATTGACTAGAATTTTAAGAAACTGACTTATGCGTAATAAGACCCAAGAATAATTGGTTGTATTTAGGAATACCAATCATCTTTCGTTTAGGTTTTTTCTCAATACATACTACCCAACCAGATTGATCATCAGATTCCCATTTACAACAAGCAACACCTTGCCCTTGAAGATTTATCTTCCAAAGTAATGATCCATTACCGGCATCAAGTATTAAGGCATCTTCACCAGAGCAAATCATGATCTCCTTATCCAAGGCGATCGGTGGATTAAATGACAAAACTTCATTTTCAAACCTGACTGTCCAGAGAATATCACCAGACAGGCGGTAACAGCTCAATCGATCAGCAAAAAACGTTAGAATCTCATCTTCGCCATCTTCATCCACATCCATGCAAGAAATCCCTAATAAAACGGACTTGCCCTGATCACTCCATAACAAGTCACCAGACAACGAACATACTGAAAAATTTCCCAACTTTCCGCCGACAACTAACTGGAACGAATCTTTAGACGAATTAGCGATACAAAGGATGGTAACCTTTTCATTTAACGCTTTTCGTTCCCATTTAATATTTCCGAGACAATCTAAGGCAATTAATTCCCCGAGTTCAGTGCCGGCTAAGAGGCAGAATTCCTTATCACTATTCATACAACACTTTAAACTTGTTACAGGGGATGAGAATGCGCGTTCCCAGATAGTGTTTCCATTTATGTCAAGAATTTGAAGCAATCCGTTCGACCTATGTCCAAGTTTTGTTATCCCCATACAGATCCAGAGCGAATCATTTAATAGTGAACTACATATTTCAAGGGAAGATAATTTTTGTTGGTGGAAGGTTAACTTAATCTTTGGATTCTGTTCCTCCTCAAAGAAATAGATGTTTCCTTGAGAGTAGGTATACGTGAGCAAATTTGCCGAGCTCACAAGTACATCAGAAGTCGATTCAGAGTAGATAATAAATTTGTTAGAATTTTGTTCTATTGAGAGAGGTACGATTTTTTTCAAAAGTCCCTTAGTCTCAAAAGTCCATAAAGGTTTGCCAAGAAGATTAAAAGCATATAAATTTTTGTTACCCACGAGGATTTGCAGCTGGCCATTTTGGAAACATGATGTGACAACCGGATAGTGCCCTTCGGTAAGGAAGCCCAGGTTAGAAGACCAAGAAAGAAAAGGTTGAATCTCAGGTGGCATTATGCTTCAAAAATCCTATGTTTATTATATAGAGTCAAATACTTATCAGGACAATATTACCTTGATCAATTGAACTTTTACTTCTGCCAATAAAGAAGGCAGATCACAATGAATTCCACCAGCAGTTACGAAGGTGGGTTTTCCTCCTCCACCTCCATCATATTTTTTTGCAATGGCAACAATCGGTTGTGAAACCATCAGATTTAAGTCTGAACTGCAGCCAGCAGCAATAGAAAGCATATCGTTACCGCCAACAATAGCAACAACAGTCCCAGTAACACCATGTAGAAGCTTAGAAGCCATCACTTTAATCCCATTGTCATCGAGATAATCAACTGCATCTGTTATTAGACATATTCCATTATATATCTCACCACCTGCTGCCTGAAGTTCTTTTATGCGATAATCCATGATACGCTCGCGCATCTTACGCAGATCTTTTTGCACAGTTTGAAAATCACTTACCAGCTTGCGAACAATATGTGGGGTTGAATACTTTGATGTACTTAATAGCTCTGCGGTTTCGGATAATGATTTCTCATCTTTCGTCATTTCTTCAACAGCGCGTTTGCCAACTGCGTAATCGATCCTGGTGACATTTTTTTTATGGATTTCCCGAGCAATTACTTTGATTGGCCCGAGTTCAACAGTCCTACACATGTGGGTGCCGCTACAAGCAGCGATATCCCAACCTGCAACTTCAATGATCCTGACCTGTCCCTTGGAAAGTTCAATATTATAAGCCAGCTCTTTCATTTGCTTGGCTTTATCATGATCCACAAAAAAGGAAGTCACTGGTCGATCCTCAACCACAATTTCATTCGCCAGGGCTGCCATCTTCTGCAGGTCATCAGAGCGAATTTGCCTAGGTGTTTCTAGATAAAGATTACCTACGTCCCCAATATTAAAACCGGCATATCCAACCTCGCCAAATAATTTCTTCGCTGCACCAAACAAAATGTGGCAGGTCGTGTGAATTCGCATGTTATTGATCCGATAATCCCGGTCGATCTCACAATGTACATGGGAACCAGGAGTAAAAAACGTTTCAGTTTCTTTCGTTAGATCTATGTAATGGACGATCGTTTCTCCTATCTCCTGGATATCAATCACCATGAATGATGCAATTGTGCCTTTATCACTTGGTTGGCCACCACCTTCAGGATAGAAATATGTCCCTTCAAGAACAACACCAACTCGGTCAGGTTCATGAATAACTTCCTGAATCTTACCTTCAAAAGAAAAAACATATGAATCTTCCCAATATTTTTTCAAATCATATCCTCCTGTTGATCATCATCAAGAGACACTAACGAATTAATGGAAACGAGAAAATTAGTAGATGAGTAAGATAATTCAGCATTCGTGGTCGATTTACAACAAATTTTTGAGACTGTGCTTATAACCATTCTACTGCACAATCGAATTGAAATACATCCAAAAACATATGAGCCATTTTTTACTTATTGGATTGATTGAGAATTTTTTTGAATAAGCTTGTGCAGTTTACATAACCTTTCGATTGCTCGTCACTTTTCTTATACCAATCTAAGGTCCATCAATTTCTCCTGTGTAGGCATACCCGTGATTGGATCCCACCCACGCGACTCGTAATATTCCTGAAGCATCCCATCCAGATATTGTATTGAACAGTCTTCCTCAGTTGAATATTTACCAAAAGCCGGCAGGGAGCAAACCCGTTCAGGTAAGAAATCATCCTTGGCTGTAATACCTTCACGAACATTAAAAAGCCGTTGCATGTTTAATGCTCTTTCACCGATCTTTGATAGCTCTGCGTCATCTAACTCCCAGCCTGTTAAAGCAGAAATGAAACCAGCCCAGTGATCTATGGTTATTCCACCATACATATAGAATTTACACGTACCGATTACATCAGGAAGGCAAAGGCCATCCTGGAGCAACCCAACCACACTACCTTTGCCTTTCTCATCCCATCGCTCGACATTATTTGGATCTGGTACGCCATACTTTATCATACCCCAATCCAACTTTCCCCGGTCCCACGCCATACCTTCAAGAGGGTGGATATGGCACATACCCCGATTAGCGGTCGCGTACGTCACCGCCAGTGCTTTCCCTGAGCGGGGGTCATGGGCTGGACCTTCGAGACCCTTGACATGAATGGCAAATTGTTATGAGCCCTGCCCAATTAATTGCGCGGCAATTCTGACACCTTCTGCCAAAATATCACCGATTCCCTCGCGCATAGCAATCTGTTTCACTAATTCAGGCAGCACCTCCGCATTTCCCCAGCGAATATCCAGACCTTTAATTAGTTCTGATGATAGCAATCCCTTCTCAAAACATTCCATACAAAAAGCGATCATTGCGCCGGTGGAGATAGTATC
>JACZIY010000110.1 GCA_014860845.1 Anaerolineaceae bacterium | reverse complement strand
AAATAATATATTCTGCTTCTTTTAACATTCTTTCATTAAGTCTTGATAATAAATATCTTGTAGTTTTCCCTGGTTTACCATCTCCAATTTGTATATCATCAATTCTAATCACCGGTAATATACCCCTGGTTGTGCTCGATATGAATGCTTCTTCTATAATTTCTATTTGATCATAATTTATGGGGTCTAATTTGATTTCAATTGTTGCTTTCTGAGCTTCATCGAGTATGATGGCACGTGTCGCCCCACTTAATACTTCGCGGTCTGCAGTAAATATATTATTATTAAGGACAGCAAAAAAATTACTAGATAAGCCTTCTAATAAATTTCGTTCTAGACTAAGAATTATTGATTCTTCCAGATTGTTCTCTCTGCAGAATTGTTTGATTTTTGCAGATTTTTGGGTAAATGACGTTAATTTTGCTTTTGGGTTTTTTCGAATCAAATTGTTTGTATTGACATTCACACCATTTTTGTATGCTAATTCTCCAGGCGTAGAAAGTTCTTCAAGAATGAGGTAACTTTTATTAGGCTCTTCCAAAGGAATATGTATTCTGATTCGGATCTCTTCTGCTGGATATTCATTAATGATTTTGTACAATGGCTTACGGATTTTATTGATATCAAATTGAAATTTGTCTCCGGAAAGAGAAAAGCTCTCAACTAAACGATTCAAGTGAAAAGAACATTGAAAAATCTTATTTTTCTGAATAGTTCTAAGTGTAGTATAAACACCTTCTGTCAATGTTAAAACGAATTGATCCACAGTTAGGTCTTTTTTTAGAATTGGATATTCTTCTATATTTTCTTTATCGAAGGAATACAACCAGCATTTAAACATAAAATGTTCCCAGCTTTTTTGGAAAAATTATAATTTCTTCAAATCTTCAATCGTGTCAATATCGATTGCCATGTATTCATCTTCCAAAATTATCTGAAAAGGAGAAAATTTTTCAAACAATTGCCTACCACCTTTATCACCCTCAATACCTAATAGATCCTGAAAAGTGGTGTTCGAGAATAAGATTGGATGCCGATTTTGACCTACATAATTATGGACAATAATATTGTGTTTTTGATAAGCAAATAAATTCAAAACATCATTTATCATACTCGCTGTTATTTGAGGTTGATCAACTAGTAAAAAAATGATTGCGTCGACAGAATCCTTTAATAAATAATTTACGCCCAATTTCACCGAGGATGCTTGGCCAAATTCCCAATTAACATTGTTTAAAATAGTTATTTCATATTTACTAATTAAGGGTTCTATTTCTTCAAAATATGAGCCGAGAATAACAATTCTATTTTGAAAATGAACATTAAGCACAGTTTCTATAACATTTTCAATAAAAGTCTTTTTCTTAAATATAGCTAACTGTTTTGATCCACCAAACCTGGAACCAGAACCGGCAGCTAATATTACACAACCAATTTTTCCCCAATGAGCTTTTATCTGAAGGGAATCCTTATAAATTTCACTTAAAAGAACCTGCTCATAGAAGCCTTTAAGTTGTAATGCCAATTCATTTATTTCATTATTTTCTAATAAACAATCTGCCTGATGTAAAAAAAGAATTTTTTCAGCTTCCCCGGGGATGTTTTTTAGAGCACCATCAGGATGGGTTAATATTTCAAAAAAATGATCAATTGTAATTGTCTCGCCAAGGGAAATATTGAGTGCTTTCGCAATATTATCAGGTCTGTGAAAAAATTCTTCATTTAACGGTTTACCCAATGCAGATAATCCGATCACAACACATACTTTATTTACAAAGGACGGAATATTGGGTTCATGTTCATGATCTGCAGGAAATTTACATGGTTTCCTTTTCGAACCATCTGCTTCAATGAGTAACGGTATCTGTTGATGGTGAAGAATATCTGATAGTACCTCCAGTTCGCCAGATTGGAATCCGGTAATTTTCGATTCGTCATTTTCTGCTAATCCTCTATAAATTAATGTGATGTCATTTATACGATCTGCCTCAAAACCATTAAAATCTGCTATTTTAATGGTTTGATCTGCTAATTCTATTTCTGAACGAGACATTTTGGTCGTGGTTGTAATAACACATTTTTCGTAAAATAATTCATGGGCGACAGCAAACATCAGGCTGGTTTTACCTCCAGCCCCAACCCAGGCAACCTGATCTGTCGAAGAAAATAATTTTAAAGAGGAAATTTTCATTTAGTGGTATTTTGATACGTTAGAATTGCTTCCAGGACACCGCCAGCAATCGCTAAAGACTTTTCAGAGATGAAGTTAATTAAATCCTTATCAAGGCGTGGATCCAAATCGCCAATTTTTGTTCCTTCTTCTACATAGATTCCATCGTGCATAAGACCACGTAAACAGCCTTCAAAAGATGCCAGAATTGGTTTATTGGCAACATTTCCAATCAAATCCCCTTTTTTATAAAAAGTACCAAGTTTAGCATTCGATTGAATGTAACCACTAGCAGGGGCACGCAAAACACGCTCATTACTTTTTTGAGAAACTGTTCCGGGTATTCCTGTATCAGATATTGCTTCTCCCTTCCAAAGCGCTCGACCCAGATAATGTCCACGTTTCGTTTCTATCACAACGTGACAATTCATTCCAACCTTGAATCCTGGACCTAGACCAATAACCATCGGTTTAGTGCGTAACTGATATTCATCAAATTTCTTTAATAATCTCGCGTCGACAATAACATCCGGCATATATTCTGAAAAAGAATATTTATCTGGAGAGATCAAAACTGGAATTTCATGCTTATCAATTAATTTGGGAATACCTCGAGCATCATTTACATACCTGGCTTTAATACCTTCAACATTAACTACATTCTCATAAATTGCGTTAGCAAACGATACTGTTCGACGTAAAACGAGAGGGTTTTCAATCTCAGTTATTACCACATTCCAGCCTACTCGATGAAGACGAAACGCTACACCACTTCCGAGGTCTCCACCACCGCGTATTAGAATATTCATACTGTACCTCACCAATAAAAAAGATCAAAAAATTTGTTCTACAAATTATTCATCATCAATCTTTCCCAAACCACGAAGTACAGTCTCAGGTGTCATCGGAAAATGATCAAACCATACACCGGTTGCAGAATGAATCGCCGAGCTAATCGCTGGGACGAGTGGAATATACGGCATTTCACCAACACCACGTGCGCCCCACGGTCCAATAGGATCGGGGTGTTCTATTATGATTGATTCAATTTCGTCAGGAATATCCAGTACCGTAGGGATTAGATACGTAGATAATTGACTTGTTTTCACATAACCATTTTCCTGAATAAAATTCTCCATTAACCCATATCCAGCAGCTTGAACGATTGCGCCTTCTATTTGTCCCACAACTAATTGTGGGTTAATAGCTTTGCCAACATCATCAGCACAAATAACCTTATTTAAATGTACTTCACCAGTTTCTAGATCGATCTCTGCCTCTACAGCCTCTGCCACATATCCATAGGAGAAATTTGGTATACATTCACCTGTATCTTTATCATACGGGGTTGTTTTCGGTGGTTTATATTGATATCTTCCAATTGCTGGCCTCTCTTCATTTTTCCATTTTTCTAATGCTATTTTTCCAGCTCCAAAAATAGAATTTCCAGCCATAAAAGTCATCCGTGAAGCTGAGACGCTACCAGAATTATCTGTTGTACTTGTATCAGAGGCTATTAATTCAACTTTATCTATGTCAACTCCTACAGCATCAGCAGCCATCTGACAAAAAACAGTATGGGATCCTTGACCAACTTCAGCGCCAGCGTGGTATAAGATCACCTTTTCAATTTCAGATCCGCCTTTCAGTTCTATAGTCGCCCAACAGTTTTCCGGAGCTCCAAAGGAAAAACCAATATTTTTATATCCACATGCAAAGCCAAGACCTTTTATTTTTCCACTGTTTGAAGTGTTTTTAAGGTTTGGATGATTCCAATTACCATCAATCTTTTTCCAACCCGCTTCCAGAGCACATCTCTCAATCACTTCAGATAAACTTACGCCAGCAGGCACAGGGGACTTTACAGGTAATCTTGATCCGTCTTTTATTACGTTACGCATTCGAATTTCAACTGGATCAAGATCCAATTTCTCTGCTAATTTATTAATTTGCATCTCAGCTGAAAATGCAGCTTGCGGTCCACCAAATCCACGAAAAGCTCCACCAGGAACATTATTTGTATAGACTGTATATGAGTCTACTTTTACATTGGGGATTTCATATGGACCAGTGCACATCAAAGTTGCATTACCCTGTACTTTTGTGGATGTATAAGCATAAGCACCTGCATCTGCAACAATTTTTACCTCAGCTGCCAGGATTTTTCCTTCCTTGTTTGCTCCCCATTTAGAAAAAATCTTGTAAGCATGTCTTTTATGATGTCCAATGATTGATTCTTCACGCGACCAAATTGTTTTAACAGGTCGATGGATACCTTTTTCTGATAGCTTGAATGTCGCTAGAGCAAGTGTGATCTGGACTGACATGTCTTCACGCCCACCAAATGCTCCACCAATTGCAGGATATATTATCCGTACTTTTTCCAATGGGATATTTAATGAATGCGCAATTTGCTCCTGATCTTCATGTACCCATTGACCTCCCACGATTACGGTAATTCTATCGTTCTCATCAATGTAACTCACACCGGCTTCAGGTTGAAGATATGCATGCTCCTGCATAGGGGTCTGATAAATACCTTCAACAATTATTTCTGAATTCATAAATCCACGTTCAATATCCCCATCACGAACTTTGTAATGCAATAGTACATTATCATCCCGTTCTTGATGAATTCGTATTGCATCTTCTTGTAATGCTTCATCAGGATTATTTATTATTGGCAATTCTTCAAATTCAACATTAATTTTACTGAGAGCGATTGAAGCAATATTTTCAGATTCAGCAATTACAAGGGCAATCTGATCTGAGACACACCTTGTCCGGTCCGCATTTGGATTATTTGATCCTGAACCACAAAGAACTGGTTGATCAGGCATGATCAGCCCATATTCATTATTCGGGACATCCTTTGCAGTTAATACTAGGACGACACCTGGCAATTTTTCAGCTTCAGTAACATCAATTCTTTTAATAACCGCATGGGGCTTCTCTGAAAATAAAGTTTTCATGTAAAGCTGGTTATCAAAGTTAATATCACCAGGATATAACGCTTCACCAGTCACTTTCGCTTCTGCGTCAAC
>JACZIY010000803.1 GCA_014860845.1 Anaerolineaceae bacterium | reverse complement strand
TGCCACTGGCAAGCATGGACCACCAGGAACCTAATAAAAAGGACACTACCAGTTCGAATAAAAGTGCACCAGCATAAGCAGGGTGCCGAACGAAACGATATGGCCCATCCGTAATCACTTTTTGGTTTCGCTCTGGTTGTAAGCGAACAATCTGAGAGAAAAAAGCATTGGAATAGGTAGCCCAAACGACAAGAGCATAACCCAGAATACTAAGTAGGAGAGCAAACAACTGACTCGATAACGCAAAATCCCCGCTCCAGCTAAAGCGTTGATCCAGGCCTGCAATGATATAACGTCCAAGTTGTCCAATACCCAATAGGCTCATAATAACGGTATCCCAGGATTTTGCACCTTTGCGTGGACCCAGTCGTTCGGCAAATAGATCGGGATTGGTGCGATAAATGACAACCCCAGTTGCTAAAATCCAACCCAACATGACGCCTATGGTTGCCCAGCCTTGCCACCAGATAATTCGTCCAGCAGACCAGAACAAAGCCACCGCCATGCCTAACAGGCCCATAGCTTCACGAATTGAATAGCGTATGATAATTTTTTTATTCATATTACCTCAAAAAATTCTTACCCAGGTGTCGGTTACTTTCATGGCCGGCATGACGGATCCGTAGAGTTTATCAGCTGGCTCTTCTGTGGCGCTGGAAAAGATCCGTGTACAGCCCAGATGTTTGAGCCGGTGCATGCCTGAAATCATGACTGCTTTGCCTAACCCGCGCTGCCAGTGTTCGGCTGCGGTTCCGACCAACACCGTCACAGCGCTGCGGGTGTAATCATCATAAGAGATGGTGCAGAAGGCGGCAATCTCGCCCTGTGGGGTGGCAGCCACGACATCCAGATCACGGCGGTAAAGCGGCGCAGATTGCATGTTTTGATACCAGGAGTAATCACCGTCATAGTTTTCATCTGGTTCATCAGAATGGAATGCCCGCCAGGATGACCAGCTGCGCGCTGGATGTTCACTTTCATCCCCCATTGAGCGGATTTCATAACCAGGTGTTGGTGGCACCTCAGGTAACGGGTCATCCAAATCCCGCCACCAATGATGTCCCCACCAGGGCTTTTTCTGGTATCCACGTTCGATCAGGATGCCCTGGCGCAGGTTATCCTCCGAAAGCACAGCAAGGTAAAAAATGCGTTTGCCATCTTTGGTGAAATCAGAAAAACGCTCTTCTGCATAAGCAATAATTTCTTTCTCCAATTCGATCGTGCGATAATTTGGATGGATATGGATGCGCACCTCATCATGGCAGATCGGATGCAGCACGGCAGCAATATTCCCCGCCTGGGTTTGCCAGATGACAGTAACCTGTTCGAACGGGGGAGTCAATTCACACGTTTTAATGAAATGCCAGCGCCAGTGGTCCAACCGGGCAACATGCCAGCTGTGTTCATAACGGTCATTCAGTAAAAACACTTCGCGTAAGAAGTTCCGAATCCGCCAATAGTCAGTTTCAGAATGAATGGTTTGCTGAATTAATGTCATAGTTCCTCACTCAGCGATATAAAAAGTTTTGGTATAAAGAATGGATTAGAAATTCTATGAGATACCTGCTAAGTTGAGTATAGCATTTTTAATAATCAATTGTTGATAAAGTTCATTATTTTGGAAACTTATGATCATTCAATGGACAACTTGCGAACATATTCACGCAAATGAAGGATCGAATTTTCAATCAAATCTTTTCCAAATGAATAATAATCCACGGAAGGCCAGGTAGCAACCCAGCGCAGAAGTCGTAAACGACGTTCCATCATAAATGCTTCCAACTCTTTTTCGAAATTCAAGGGCAAATTACGAACCTTTAAATAGCCCTGCAAAAAAGCCTTCTGCAATGGTTCGGGTTTAGGAAATTGATCAAAACTTACTAGAGTAATGGCAAGATCATTGCTAAAAGGAGCAAATTGGCAATCATCAAAATCAATAATCGAATACTTTCCGCGATGCAGAATGATGTTATTTGCATGAAAATCACTATGGATCAATCCAAAATCTTGTTGGATATCTACCCTATCAATGCTTATTGCTGCTATCCTGGCAGCGCTTTCACATATTCCAATTTGGTCTTTATTTAAGAAACTATCAATTTTTTGGATTTCGAGATCAGATAAACCTGCTTTGAAAAACCCCATACCGCGCCAGTCATTTTCATCACGAAAACAAGCAGGTGGTAATTGAAATTGATTGGCATGCAGATGAAGTGCTGCCATTATTTCACCCATATGAGAAGCTGAATCAAGATTGAGTCGAGAACCAATAATTTCTCCGGTGAGCCAATAGAAAACAACTACCTTAGAAGGTTTTTCTGCATCGGGAAATGTGATTTCCTGTATCATCTCATTTGATTGGTTGGGTATCGGTTCCGGTACTGAAAGATTGGTTTTTTGCTTAATGTCCAACAACCAGAATAGCTCAGCGCAAATAGCGGAATCAGGTGTGTCAAAATCTTTGTAGACTCTGATCGCAAATGATTGAGTTTGATTATCAGCCCGAAAAATCAAGTTCCCTGTGTCTGAAATAAACTTAATCTGAGATCCTACCACTCCAATTTGTGTCAGGGCTGATTGAATGATTTCTTCAAAATACCTCAATTTGGCTTCACCAGATTGCGAGTCAGATACAGGTAGAATCTCGGGAGTCTTGTTTATAACGGCCACAATAAAGGAGTGAGAACGATTGCAATCAAATAAACCACCACTGTCAACAAACCTCCGACCTTCACAAAATCCAGGAAGCGATACCGCCCGGGTCCATACACCATCAAACAGGCAGGTTCAAGGGGTGTCAGGTAGGATGTACTGGCTGCGATGGCGATCATCATCGCGAATGTTCGCGGATTCAAACCTAGCTGGATCGCTGTTTGTATGGCTACCGGTATCACCACCGCAGCTGCTGCCTGGTTGGACATGGGTTGGGTCAGCAGCACGGTCAACACAAAAAAACCAGTTAGCAACCAGATGGGGTTCCAGGTTCCTACCAGGTGGGTCAAAAGATCCGCCAGGTATTGAGCCGTGCCTGTGGTTTGCATGGCAACTCCCAATGCCAACATGCTGCCTATCAGAATCAGCACTTTCCAATCCACCTGTCGGTAAGCATCTTCAGGGGTAATGCAACGGGTGACAAACACCATAAAAGCACCGGCTAACATCGCCGCTGGTAATGGAATGATTTTCAGCCCTCCCAGCAGCAGGGCAGAAGCGAATATTGCCACCACACTTAAAGCACGCTTTCGATCGAAGCGGTGTACTTCCAACACCCCTAAAACATTGAAAGCATTCTCAGCCTGCAGCGCTTCAATCTGTTTCGGATTACCCTGAACGAGCAGCACATCTCCCATTTGCAGGCGCGTATCAGCAATTTTTGAGTGAACGATCCCGGTGCGTTGATTAATTGCCACCACCTGAATATTAAAACGTTCACGCATCTGCATACCCTTCACTGTCCTCCCGATGAACGGCGAGCGTGGAAGTAATACCACTTCTGCCAGCTTCAGGGATTCGCCCTGCAAGTCAGCATCCGAGAATTTGACATCTGCCTGGATGTCGATACCAGCAACATTTTTGATTTTTATAATTGCTTCTGAAGCTCCTTCAACCAGGAGTGCGTCTCCCTCCTGGAGTATAGCATAGGCAGGTATATGAACCATTCGTTTCCCATCCCGAATGATGGAAAGGACAGTCAGATCATAATTACGCCCCAGATTGGATTGTGCCAATGTTTTGCCTACCAGATTGGATCTTGGTGTGATACGTAGTTCCGCCAGGTAGGGACGCAGGTTGAATGTTTCGGTCAAGGTTTGAGGAGCTTTTCGTTCAGGGATCAGACGTTTTCCAATAAAAAGCATATAGACGATACCGGTCACCAATACCGGGATTCCGACTGGTGTTAACTCAAACATTCCAATTGGATCCAGATCGAACTGGGTCATCAATCCACTGACCACAATATTGGTAGAGGTACTGATCAATGTTACCGAACTGGATAGAATCGCGGCAAACGCCATGGGCATCAGTAATTTGGAAGCATTCATTTTGGAACGCTGGCTTATCCCCAGGATGACCGGCAAAAAGAAAGCAGCGGCTGCTGTATTGTTGATGAAAGCACTCAGTATTGCTACCGCCAGCATGGTCGCCAGTAAAAGACTACCGGGATGTTTGCTGGAATATTGCATCAGAACACGCCCCACCACTTCGACGACGCCATTGCGCACCAGAGCAGATGTCATAATTAACAGCCCTAACAACAACATAACAGTATCACTGCCAAAGCCATCGAATGCCTGGTCGATGGGTACTAACCCGGTCACAATCAAGGCTATCAGGATACCAAGGGCAGTCACATCCGGAGGAATCCATTCGAAGGAAAAGAACAACAGTGCTACCGCCAGAATGACCAATAACAGGATAATTGAAAATGTCATGTGAAAGATCTCCTCAATTAAGAGCCAACGAATGCCTTAGATGTTTATTGGTGTTGGGAAATTGGATTAGATCTCAACATTCGCTATTTTATTTCATTCTCAGAGTCAAACATCTTGTTGTACCATTTCTCAGATATTCTATATTATAGTAGACAAAGCACTTTCAAAACTTTGAAATTTACTTAATTTATTGAGAGATCCACCATATTTGCAAATTAAAAAACATCAATTACTTTTGGATAATAGAAGATCATCGTTTAGAAATCCGAAGAAATCGTTGAATAGATCATTATAGAAATAATGTAAGGATACATCTACTGTGCTTGTAATACCACAGGGCGCAATTTTGTATACATTTCCTTGCCAAGCCTGATAACAATCTGTGGGAGTTGTTCGACATCATATAGGGTTGTACGAAAGTTTACTATACATGCTCGCAAGAGATATTTTCCTTCGACAACAGCATTTGAAACAAAAGCCTCACCACTTGACTGAAGACGATTGAGCAATTCTTCATTTAGTTTATTCAGATAGGACTCAACATCCAAAGAGGTGTTGGACAAATCCTTCGGAACGAAGCGAAATGTTGTAATGCTAAGATTCTGGGTTACCGCCTGTAATTCTTGATAATTTCCGATCGTTTCAAATAGATGTTGTGAGAGTGCGATATCATCACTGATCATCTGGATATAACCTTCTCGTCCTACCTGACGTAATCCAAGCCAGACCTTTAGTGCACGAAACCCCCGCGAGTTTTGTAGACCAAATTCATGGTAATTGATTGCAGGATCTTCCTCTTTTCCATCAAAGTTGTAATATACCGGATGATGACTGAAGGTTTCTAACATATGGTTTGGATTACGCACCAGTGTACAGCCAGCTTCCAGAGGGCTGTATAACCACTTGTGTGGATCCAGTGCAATTGAATCAGCCTCCCTTAAACCTTTCAATTGAATTGGGGCATCAGGTAAAATAACTAATGGAGCACCATAAGCACCGTCAACGTGGAACCATAAATTATATTTTTTACAAATAGCTGCAATTTCAGGGAGAGGGTCAATTGCTCCGGTTCCAACCGTTCCCGCAGTTCCCACCACAAGAAAGGGTAAATGATTTTCAGCAAGATCTGCGATAATCTGTTGTTCAAGTGCTACCATATCCATCTGTTGTTCATTATTCGTTTCAATCCAACGAACAGAATTTGCAACCAGACCGAAAAGTTCGACAGCTTTATCTATCCAGGTATGGGTCTCTTTTGAAACATACACCACAGGCCTTTTGTTTTCTTCCGACAAACCTTGCTTATCGGAATCCCATGGAGCTTTTAATTTACGGGCTGCCAGGAAACCGATAAAATTTGCCATATTTCCACCACTGACGAGTAAGCCACCGCAGGTTCTGGGATAACCAATTAAGTCGGCAAGCCACCGAATTGTCTGAGCCTCAATTTCACTTGCAATTGGTGATAATTTTGCAGCAGCGACATTAGAGTTTACGGATGAAGCCAAAAAATCTGCCAGAGCACCGATGGGAGCTGCTGATGAGGTGATATAACCCCAAAATCTTGGATGGCCATTGAACAAAGAGTGATTAAAGAGCAGATCCGTCACTTCATTGAACAGATCACCAACAGGTGAACCGTGTTCGGGAATCTGATCTGTGCCCAATAACGCACGGATTTTCTGAGGTGACTCGTCAGATGTTACGGGTCGTTGTGGTAACCCATCGAGAAATTCTGCAATTTGATCGACAAGCTGATATCCCACTTTACGAAATTCGTCAGCGTGCATTTCTAAAGGTGCTTCGCGTTTATTTAAATTAACTTGTAAATTGCTTAGTCTCATTTTTCTCCTCCTTATAAAGAATCTTTTATAAAGGATTGGCAATTTTAATTAGCTGCTCACCCATCAACTGACAATTTCGGCAAATTGATTTGTAATCTAACTTGGCAAAGGTAACGAAATCGATTATTTGCCCGGATGATTCGACAGAAGCAAATCTTTTAGTTTATGTATATTAGTTGATAATTATGCAAAACCAATAATTGGTATAAGCTTTCGGAGATGAAAATAGAAATTTAATGCAGGTGCTAATCGATTTTGGTTAGGGAGAAGTGCCAGAAACAAGTTCACCTTTCAACCCCAGCATAGAAAGATCAAAGACGGATAGTGTTTGGAATCCGGCAGTTTCTAACGCTTTCTGAACAAAAATCGGACGACAATCAAAAAACTGGGGAAATTGTCTGTGAAGCCATTCGTAGAGCCTGGTCATGACATTGGGTTGTTTTTTGGATAATCCCACAACACTGATACGACCACCCGTCCGCAGGCATCTTTTACACTCTGCCAGTACCAGTGGTATCTCCGGAGTATCAAACAGCTCCAATGTAAAACTGATCAGAATTCCGTCAAAACAACCCGTATCAAAGGGTAATTGCATTCCATCCCCACAAAGCAAAGTAACCAGATCGCTTACCCGCCTCTTTTTCACTTTGGTCTGAGCGATTGTGAGCATACCGTTTGAAATATCGATGCCATAAACCTTGCCGGATTTACCAACCAGCTCTGCCATTTTTACAACAGCCTGACCTGTTCCACTTCCAATCTCAAGCACCTTTTCCCCGATATTGGGTGCTAAATGCTGAATGGCTGCATCGCGAGGCTTGCGCTCAAAATCACCAGCCATGAGATCGTACCAACGACTGAGTTTGTTATAAGCAGATCTGGCTTGCTTTTTAGAGCGGGTTACTCTACTGATTTGAGACATCCATTCTCCTTCTTTCTACAGGTTGATTTCAGCCAGCTATATTGAAATCATTGTAGACGTTCGCATGCTTCCCTAAAGTCATAATGAAACAGTGGATGACCTTCGCGATAAGTCTTCAACACCAA
>JACZIY010000802.1 GCA_014860845.1 Anaerolineaceae bacterium | reverse complement strand
ATATTAAAGACGAAGCTTCCTGTCGAGAAGCCTATCAGACCATTATCACAAACGCAAAAGCTTATAATGCAGACGCTAATATTCACGGAATCGCTATTCAGGAAATGGCGCCCTGGGGAACTGAAGTCATTTTAGGTTCAGTCAATGACTCAACATTTGGTCCAACAATGATGTTCGGTCTCGGTGGAATTTTTGTGGAAGTTTTGAAAGATGTAACCTTCCGTGTTGCACCAGTTTCCAAGAAATCTTCATTGCGCATGATCAGTGAAATTCGTGGTGCCCCCATTTTAGCTGGTGTTCGCGGTGAAGCTCCTCGTGATCGTGAAGTGTTGGCTGAGACCATTAGCCGTTACGCAAACATGATTGTAGATCTGGCAGATGAAGTCAGCGAATCTGACGCCAATCCTGTCCTCGTATACGAGGAAGGTAGAGGCGTAAAAGTTGTTGACGCCCGTATCATCTTGAAAAAATAAGATTATCGATAACACAAAAGAGGTCGAAAAAATCCGACCTCTTTTGTGTTAAATCAAAAACCATTTTATTTATCCTGTAGCTTTTTATAAGCACCGACCCAAGGCTCTCCTATTCGGTTATTTACCGCAATCTTGATATTGTTAAACTTTTGAGCTGTTTTTGCAGCCATTAAAGCAACCTGAGCCCAATCCTCTTTGAGTAAAGCTTCTCTGGTCTGTTTACTGAATTGTAATGTCCATTCCCAATCAATTCTAAACCGATCCGCTTTCACCCAGTAACCTCGTTTTTCCCAGGCCAAAACCGAAATATCAATGCTCTTATAGATATCCTCTAATCCAATGACAATATAAGCAGCCAGATCTCTGGTGTTTTGATCAGGTTGGGTCTGTGTCATAAGTTGCCGTATCGCTTTAACGATGCTTTTCGTTAATTTTATTCTTTCTTTCCCACTGCTGTCCAGATTGATTACTCTTCCCAATGCACGCTTCTCCTATTTGATATGAACTCTTTATTATATCTGATTATTGACGCTCTGACTTCTTGCGCTTATAATTTGAAGGCTGTGGGGAAGTGCTGGAATTGGCAGACAGGCATGACTTAGGATCATGTGCCGTAAGGCGTAGGGGTTCAAGTCCCCTCTTCCCCATAATAAATTTTGAAATAAAGGATTGTCGCTTTGAAAATTGAAACCATTCCACAAGAAGATCATCAAGTAAAAATCGAAGCTGAATTCGAGGTTGAATTATTTGAAAGTTTTAAACGTCGAGCTGTTAGAAAAATTGCCAAACAGGCAAAAATTCCTGGTTTTAGACCAGGAAAAGCTCCTTATGATGTGATTTTACGAATGTTTGGAGAAGGTGCGATTAATGAGGAAGCAATTGAATTGCTCATTGATGAACAATACGCAAAAGTATTGGATGAAGCTTCCGTAACTCCTTCAGGTCCTGGCTCACTGCAGGAAATCATCTCTATGGATCCCCCAAAATTGAGTTTCTTAGTTCCACTCAAACCTGAAGTTGAATTGGGAGATTATAAATCGATCGAATTAGAATACAGTCCAGAACCAGTTCTGGAAGAAGAAATCAGTGAATTTATCACCAGATTACAGAAAAATTATGCCACTGCAGAACCAGCTGAACGACCCATCGAAAAAGGTGACGTTGTCTACTTCAAACTTACAGGGTTTGAAAACGAAGACGCTATTTTACAGGAAACACCCATTCAACTGGTAATTGGTGAGGATGATAAAAAAGACAATTGGCCGTTTGAAGTTTTTTCAAATGAATTAATTGGCATGAGTGAAGGCGAATCTAAGGAAATTGAACATTCATTCACAGATGAAGCTGAAGACGAGCGATTCAAAGGAAAAACTGTTAAATTTGTCACCAATATTCAATCTGTCAAAACACTTACTTTACCTGAATTAGATGATGAATTTGCGAATTCGCTCGGTCAATTTGAAAACTTCGCAGAACTTGAACAGGCGGTTCGCGAACAACAAGAGATTAATAAAAAACAAGAATACGATGACAAATATTACTCAGATTTGATTGCAAAATATGAAGAAATCTCAACAATCAAATTCCCACCTTTCATGGTTGAAGAAGAGATAGAGCACATGTTGAAATCTTTGGAACGGGATCTCAAACAACAGAATTTGGATTTTGAAACTTATTTAAAACTTTTAGGTACGGACAAAGAAAAATATATCGAAGAAAATGTCCGACCTGCAGCAGTCAATCGTGTAAAAAGCACATTAATTATTGAACAGGTTGCCCAGGAAGAAAAAGTTGAAGTAGCCAAAGAAGATATCGATGGAATAGTGAATGACACAGTTCAAATGCTTCAAAATATGCCTGATAAAAAGGGTAAGAAAGCAAAATTGAATGACGAAATGGTGAATAATGTTGCATACAATGCCATTACTCGTTTGTACAACCAGAGAACACTTGAACGCATGAAAGCTTTAGCTTCAGGTGAAACAGAAACTGAAGAAACCGAAGAAATGGTTGAAGAGAATTCCGAAGATGCTACAGAAATTGTCGTAGAACAGGAAATAGAAGTAGAATCAAAGGAAATCGAACAAAAAGCTGAAACTGAGGGAGAAGAAACTCCCAAAGAGTAAAACGAAAGGAGTTATATCAGGATTATGAGTATCCCTGAATTTTCATCTGTAATTCCAATGGTGATTGAATCATCAGGCAGAGGTGAGCGAGCATATGATATTTTCTCATTGCTGCTGAAAAATAGAATCATCATGTTGGGAACACCAATAAACGATCAGGTAGCCAATGTAATTGTTGCTCAATTACTTTTTTTAAGTAGAGAAGATCCCGAAGCGAGCATTCAAATGTACATTAATTCACCTGGAGGACATATTTACGCCGGGTTGGCGATCTATGACACAATGAAGATGATCCCTAACAAGATATCTACAGTGGCGGTTGGTATGACTGCATCATTTGGAACCGTGATCCTTGCAGCCGGTGAAAAAGGTCAGCGCTACACCTTACCCCATGCAACCATTCATATGCACCAACCTCTTGGTGGAGCACAAGGACAGGCATCGGATATCGAAATTCAAGCAAAAGAAATTCTTCGCTTGAAAGCACGTTTGAATGAGATTATGTCAGAAAGCACTGGACAAACTTTAGATACTATCGAACACGATACCGAAAGAGATTATTATCTCAGTGCTGAGCAAGCAGTCAAATACGGTCTGGTAGATAAAGTTCTCGAAGTTCCGACGAAAAAGTAAATATTTATCGTAAGAGACAAAAGCCGGACAGCTAACAG
>JACZIY010000801.1 GCA_014860845.1 Anaerolineaceae bacterium | reverse complement strand
AGGAGATAAAAAAATGAAACGTAATATGTCCAATCTTGATCGGTTAATCCGCGTTGTTGTTGCTGCTGTATTTGCTTACCTGTATTTTGGTGGAATTGTCACCGGCGCTTTGGGGGTCGTCCTGGTTGTGCTGGCAGTTGTATTTTTAATGACATCGATTATTTCATTTTGCCCATTGTATGCTCTTTTCAAAATCAAAACCTTTAAAGGATAGGCGATACTCTCTTCCTTAATGCGGATGTCTGGTCATCCGCTTTTTTATTTATAATGCAAAATAGATCGAATTTTTGGAAGAAGGGGGGTCATCCTTGTCGGTAAATGATCATCTTCCATTTGAATTTAACCATTTCCCCATTGACAATAAATAATAACTCCATATAATTAGTTAGCCTAACTAATTATATGGAGAAACGTATGGAAGAAATTCTGATCGAATTCATCAATACCCTGGATGCCTCACACAAAAAAATACAAATGAGCTTAGGGGAAAACTCTGGATTTTCGCAACTGACCATCAGTCAATTGCACTATATTGAGGCCACACATTCTCTCTCATACCCCACCATCAGTGAAATCGCTGATTTTATGAAAATATCCAGGGCATCTGCTACGGTTGGTATAAATCGTTTGGTCAGTAAGGGGTTCATTCGTAAAATCCGTTCCACAGAAGACAAACGAGTCTTCCATGTCCAATTGACTGCGACTGGACTACAACTCATTAATGCCAAAAAGAAAGCGCTAAAAGAATATGAAACCTTCATCACGGAGGTGTTAAGCCAACAGGAAGCCAATCAATTTAAACATATCCTTGAAAAACTGGTAACACACTTTAAACAAACCATTTGAATTAAAAGGAAACTATGAAGATCACGATTCTCACCATCGGATCACGTGGCGATATTGAACCCTATGTTGCTCTGGGACTGGCATTGAAAAATTCTGGCCAACAGGTTCAGATAGCCAGTTTGAAAAATTTTGAACTGCTCATCTCTGGATCTGGTTTGGATTTCTACCCGGTTCAAGGGGACATCTCGAGCATTATGACCAGTGAGGTTGCTAATAATGCGCGCCAGGTGGACAATCCGCTCAAGTTTCTACGCAGTTTCAATCAAATGAAAGAATACGTTTTTGAACTCCAAAAAGATTTTTTCGATGCCTGTCTTGGATCGGATGCAATTGTTTACCATCCTGGTGCATCCATCGGTTATTTCATCGCACAACATCTGAACATCCCCTCAATTCTGGCGACACCATTTCCCATGGCACCCACCAAAGCTTACCCTTCGTTGATTTTTTACCACATGCCTCGCTTTGGAAAAATTTACAACCTTTTCACTCACAGGGTTTTTGAAAATATTATGTGGATGGCAAACAGATCACCCGTGCAGCAATTCTGGAAACAGAAATTTGGAAAAAAACCAGAAAACTTCCGTTGTCCATACGGACGGCAAACCACAAAAAGGCTACCGACGATTATGTCCTGCAGTGATGCGGTTTTTCCACGACCTGATGATTGGTCTGAACATGTTCACAATACAGGCTACTGGTTCCTGGATGAAAACCCAGATTGGAGCCCAGGAGAAGATTTGCTTGCGTTTCTGGAACAGGGTCCACCACCGGTTTATGTAGGATTTGGCAGCGTGGCAGATCCAAAACTTGCTTTGGAGACTACTCTAATTGTCATTGATGGGTTGCGTCTGGCAGGTCAACGAGGCCTTTTATCCAGTGGCTGGCAGGGAATGCGTATTGAGGGCAAAGTGCCTGATAGTATCTACCTGCTGGAAAGTGCCCCACATGCCTGGTTGTTTCCACGCATGGCAGCGGTTGTCCATCATGGTGGAGCAGGAACAACAGCTGCTGGATTCCGTGCAGGTGTTCCATCAGTTATTATTCCCCATTCGAATGACCAGTATGCCTGGGGACAGCGCGTGTATGAATTGGGAGCTGGATCCAGACCTATTCCGCGAAAACATCTTAACCCAGAGCGTCTGGCTGAAGCGATTCAGGCAGCTCTGACAGAAGACGTCAAACTAACAGCAAGAGAAATTGGTTTGAGAATCCAGCAAGAAAAAGGTGCAGAGAATGCAGCCAGGATCATTCTTGATTGTTGCCATTAGAAGGTCAGTGATTTTATTCGTTTAATCGAAGAAAGAACGCAAGGCGACTTTTTTTATGCAGGCGATCAATACCATGGATGAAACCCTGACAGAAGAACTCTGTCATGATATCCGGGATGCATGTGCCTGTTCAACTCGATCATCCGGTTTCCAAAACCTATTGTTATTGTTGTGCAGAACATTTCCGCTTTCATTATCAGATTGCCCTGGGGATCAAATTGCAGACGAAGGAAGTTGTCCTCCGCGTTGAACAGTCTCAGCCAGGAACCCTGCCGATTTACTTACTATATAATTAAATATATATTCTTTTTCATCTACCATCTAAATAACAACCTATTTTATTTGTGAGCTTTGCTCGGAAAAGAATTGTAATCATGAATAATTACAATGAATTAATTGAAAAAAAGTACAAATCGGTTGCTTCCATCCCCGAAGGGTTTATGAGTTTTACAAAAAAAATACGTTTGAGAGCAATCAAGTTTCTCAATTTAAAAGAAGGTAATTCAGTCATCGATGTGGGGTGTGGAACCGGAGCCAGTTTTCCATTCCTTCAGGAAGTGGTCGGAAAAAGCGGGAAAATTCTGGGTATTGAACCGAGCCACAGTATGATGAAAGGTGCTGAAGCCCGGATTGTGCATGAAAAATGGGAAAACATTACACTGATTGAAAATCGGATTGAGGATATAAAAGTTGATGATACCTTTGATGGAGCTCTTTTATTCGCAATGCATGATGTCTTCAATTCAATGGAGGGATTGGAAAAAATCCATTCAATTTTAAAGGAAGGTGCTCGGATAGTTTGCGTGGGTCCAAAAATTCAAGAAAGAGGATTTGCCAGAATCCTCAATCCATTTCTGCATATGTTATTCAAAAGGATGGCGATTTCGCAAGAAAACAAGGATAAACCCTGGTGTTTAATAGAAAAAGTGTTTTTAACCGAAACTATTGCCCTGGAGAAACACGGTTTAATATTCATTTATGTTGGACAAAAGGTTAATGAAATCGTTGGAGATCCGAAACTTTAGGAGAATTAGATGCAACCTTCACCGCAATCTTTCCATCAAAAATTTTTGAACGGTATCCGCTATTTCAATAAATATATTTTCAATCACCTCACACTATTGTTTGCAGGTACCGATATTGGACCCTTTTCGAAATTGATTCACAAAGGCCGCAAGAGTGGTAAAACATTTCATACCCCGGTGTTAGCAACATATGTTGGGAACACGGTCATCATTCCACTCTCTTACGGAGAACAGGTAGATTGGTTGCGAAATATCATAGCAGCTGGTGGCTGCGAGATTATTTACAGGAAGAATCGAAAGACCACAACCAATCCGGAAGTTGTTACCGGGAAAGTTGCCCTTTCATTGCTGCCAGAAAAGCGCCGTCGCATCTTCGAACGCTTTAAACTGGAGAATTTTCTAAGATTACAGATCATCCAGGAAGATATTTCATAAACATTTAAAGGAGAAAAAGATGCAGGAAATTCGAGTGAATACCCAGGGAATCGAATTACAGGTTCGCGATTATGGCGGTGAAGGAGATGCTATCATCTTTTTACATTTCAGTGGCGCTAATCTGATGATGTGGCAACGAGTTGTGCCTTATATTCAGGATCAATATAGTCTGATTCTGATGGACTTGCGGGGGCATGGAAAATCTGACATACCCGCAGATGGTTACCATATGGATGAGATGGCTCTTGACGTCATAGGTGTCATGGATCATCTTCAAATCGATAAAGCTCACATAATTGGCAGCTCTTTAGGCGCTGAAGTAGGTCTCAGCATGGCAGCCAATTATCCGGACCGGGTGATTTCTTTGATCCTGGACGGTGCTATGAATAGCGAATACGGACCTTACGGGCTTTGGGAAGGAACGGCAGATGAATTTGACCAACATGTTGCTGCCCAATTGGAGAAAATTCACAATGCCCCTGAGGTTAATTTCCCCACTTTGGAAGCCTTCATGGAGACTCGTCAAACAATGTATGAAAAATATGACTGGTGGAATCCGTACGTAGCTGATATGGAACGGTATGGCGCTCGAGAGCTGGCAGATGGATCCTATACCAAAGGATTTGGTAAACAATCCAACGCAGCCTACATGCAGAATTATTTTCACTACCGTTTTGAGGACTATTATCCTAAAATCAAATGTCCGATTCTGATGCTGATGAATAAGGATCTGGAAGAGGGCCGCGAAAAAGAAGTGCTGCTGGGATTAAGGGCTCTGGCTGAAAATGCTGAAATCGGTGAAGTCTCTTGTTGGGAACATCCATATTTATGGATGCTAAGCCCGGAAGAAGTCTGTCAAGTAATTAAGGCCTGGTTGAATCAGATGATGGACTAAATGGGAAAGTATTAAGGATCTTTATCACAATGTCAACACGAGAAAAACTCAAAATAGAGATAGAAGAAACGCGAACATCTTTTCACGAATTATTGAACTGCACCCCGGATGAAGCATTCAGTCTTCCCAGCGATAACCCAGCCTGGACAATCGGTGAGGTGCTGTATCATATGAGCATCGCTCCCAGAATGTTGGGTGCGGATGTCAAAATGATCCTTTATCAAAACTGGGTCTATAAACTTATTCCCGTCATCATCCCTAAAAGTTTTTTTGATTGGGTC
>JACZIY010000800.1 GCA_014860845.1 Anaerolineaceae bacterium | reverse complement strand
CATTTTATTGGTGGGAAACCATGATATCTCACCCGCAGCTGGAAGAGCAACTGCCCTACAGGAATTCAGCACACTTTCTGTGCCTAACGTACTCCTGGTGTCAAAACCAGATTTTATTTCCTCACAACAATTGAATAATTTACCTATTCAAATTATCGCCATACCGTGGATCACCCGCAGTGGATTTCTCTCTACCCATCAGGACAATTTATCTAAATTAGACGATGTTGACACAGATATCGAAGCCATTATCTCGCAAATTATCGATCGTCTTTTGGAAAAAATTGATCCAAAATTGCCAACAATTTTAACTGCACATGCAACCGTGCAGGGAGCAGTCTATGGCGCTGAACGCAGCATCATGTTGGGTCATGATATTGTCTTACCAATCAGCCTGGTTAAAAGCAAGGAATTTGATTATGTCGCCTTGGGACATATTCATAAGGCGCAGGATCTGAATGAAAACAACCAACCCCATGTTATATATTCCGGATCCATTGAACGTGTCGACTTTGGTGAGGCAAAGGACGATAAATTTTTTGTGATTGCAGAAGTGGATAAAGGAAAAAGCAATATTTCATGGCGATTATTAGAAGGTCGTCCTTTTATTGATATTCCCGTAGATTTACGAGAAATAAACTCAAGTGAAAATCACACATTACCATCACCAATTGAAATTAAAAATTACCTGGAAAATTCTTTGATTGATTCTTCTGAAGTTGAGAATGCGATTGTGCGTTTGACCTTGGTATACCCGAAGGATTGGGACATTCTCATAGATGATCACTGGTTCCAGGAACGATTCGCGACAGCATTAGATTTTCACCTCGTTCGAAAACCAATCTTTTCAACCCGCCTTCGCTTAGGGGATGATGAAAGTATTTCTAATTTGCCACACGAAAAATTGCTGGAATTATATTGGGAGAGTCAGAAAGTCTCTCCAGAGGAAATTGACACATTGCAAGTAATCGCCAAAGAAATAATCTATAATCAGAATGAGGAGAGATAATTCCGTTTAAGGGAGTATGGACAACATTTTTCTAAGTGTATTAATAATTTTCTTTTTGATCATCATCAATGGCATTTTTGCGATGTCAGAAATCTCACTCATTTCTGCCAGAAAAGTCCGATTACAACAAATGTCCAAAGATGGGGTACGATCTGCTCAGGTTGCGCTTGATATTTCTGAGAATCCGAATAAATTTCTATCCACCGTTCAAATCGGTATTACATTAATTGGTATTCTATCAGGTGCTCTTGGTGGTGCATCCATTTCCTCTGATTTAAGCTTGATGTTTCAAAAAGTCTCCTGGCTCAAACCCTACAGTGAAATTTTATCCGTTGCTATTGTCGTTTTGCTTACAACGTATTTTTCTCTGGTGATTGGAGAACTGATTCCCAAACGCCTGGGAATGAATTCACCAGAAAAAATTGCATCTGCGGTAGCCATGCCTATGAAGGTTATTTCCTGGCTGACATCACCGATTGTGAAGCTACTCAGTGCTTCAACAGATATCGGTTTGAGGATACTTGGAATCGAGAAATCAAAAGATCCCATTATTACCGAAGAAGAAATAAAAGTGTTAATGAAGCAAGGTACTCAGTCTGGAATATTTGAGTCCGCAGAAGAAGATATGGTTACTGGAATCTTTCGATTGGGCGGAAGGTATATAGACTCTATCATGACACCACGCACAGAAATTGAATGGATTGATCTAGAAGAACCCTTCGATGTGATATTAGATCAGGTTATCCATTCCAACCATAGTCGCTTCCCGGTAGCAACCGGTGAATTGGATAATGTACAGGGTATGTTATTAGCTAAAGACTTTCTTAGTAATAGTCTGAATGGGGCAATTCCTTCCATTCCTGACCTGATTCAACCTCCCTTGTTTGTACCGGATAGTACATCAGCTTTAAAAGCTTTGGACCTGATCAAAGAAGCCGGAGCGCATGCTGCACTGGTGATCGATGAATTCAGTGGTGTACTGGGGATGGTAACACTTTATGACGTGCTGAAATCAATTGTTGGTTCTATTCCGACCGCAGGAGAAGAAGAAGAAATTCAGATAATTCAACGAGAAGATGGATCCTGGTTATTGGATGGTTTATTGGCTATAGATGATATTAAAGAGTTATTGGGAATCGATACACTTCCAGAGGAAGATCGTGTTGGTTTTCAAACCCTGGGTGGTTTTATGATGACCATTCTCGATAGCATCCCTGAGGTTGGCCAGTATTTTGATGTTTACAATATGCGCTTCGAAATTATGGATATGGATGGTAAACGGGTTGATAAAGTTCTGGTTATTCCAATTAACCTTGAGGTACAACAAAATGATGAATCGGCTTCAGAAATATGATTCCTGTAAATCTCATAATTCAGGGTTTTTTATCCTATATAGAACCCGTCGAAATCAACTTTGAACAATTACATTTGGCAAGTATCACGGGTCCAAATGGCGCTGGGAAATCTTCCATTTTAGATGCCTTGACGTGGTCGCTTTTTGGGTATGCAAGAGCCAGAAATGATCAGGTGATTAATCAGCAATCGGAAACTGCCCTGGTTGTGATGGATTTTGAATATGAACAACAACTATTTAGAGTACGCCGTACAAAACAAATAGATAAAACACAAATTCTTGAATTCTATATTCGAGATCAGGACACTGATCATTGGCGCACTCTCACCGAACATTCCGTGAGTGATACACAGAAAAGAATTCAATCCACATTACGTATGGATTATGAGACGTTTATTAATGCATCTTTCTTCCTGCAAGGAAAAGCGGATCAATTTACTCAGTTAACGTCTGGAGATCGCAAAGCTATTCTGTCAAACATACTTGGGTTGGAAATTTGGGAAGATTATCTAAAAAAAACAAGAGAAATTAGAAAAGATCTGGAATTTGAGAAAAAACGGCTGGAAAGTATTCTGATTGAAATAAATAATGAATTAGCGAATGAAGAGCAGGTCAAAATTGATCTAGCCCAGATTAAAAAAGACCTAAATGAAAAAAATAAATCAAAAGAAAGTCATAATCAACTCTTAGATCAGGCGAAACAATTGGATTCAGCCAGAATAAACGCTGCATCGCAAATTAAACAACAAAAAACAGATATAGAAAAATTATCTTTAACTCTGAATAAAAATAAAAATCGACAGTATGATTTGTCAATCCAGTTAGAAACACTACAAAACCAGGTTCAAAATGCTTCACAAATTGAAGAAAATTATGAACACTGGTTACAAGTTCGAATTGATCTGGATGAATTAAACAAAAAAGCAACGGTTTATCAAAAAGCCAATCAGGAATTAATCAACATAAAACATGAAATTGACAAAGAATTTAAATCTCTCAGCACAAAGAAGATATTCCTCGATGAAAAGCATTCAGAGATTGATCGATTTAAACAACTACTTCCTGAAACCGAAAAAGAGTTATCTCTTCTCAAAAAGAAGCAGGATGAGTTTGCAATATCAATTTCGGAAAAGCAAAAGTTGCATGAGAAGATACAAGGTCTACAGGGTGAGATCTCAGCCAGACGAGAAAAAATCAGACATCTGGAGCATCTCAATGATGATAAACGTGAACATTTGAAAGAATTCCGTGGTGTAGGACCAGAATGCCCATTTTGTAGTCAACCTCTTACGCAGGAACATAAAGAAAAGTATGAGAATTTAATTATTAAAGAAGGTGTTGAGCGCAAAAGAACCATTGCAGAAGAAAATGAATTAATCGAACAATTTAGAAATGAAATTGAAGAAGCAAGGGTAGAACTTAAAAAAATAGATTCGATCGAAAAAGAATCCACTCAATTACAAAATCAAATGACAGAAAAACGAGTGAATATAGAAAGAATGCAGAATTCAATCGATGAGTGGCAGAAAAACCAATTTACCGAATATCAAAGGATCATACAACAATTAGAAAATCGAATCTTTGAACAGAAATACCAATCACAAATGATTTCTCTGGATCAGGAAATTAAAAATATCAATTATGATGAAGGGATACATTCATCCATTCAACAATTGGAAAATCAACTGCGCGGCACAGAAGAAAATTACCGCAATCTGGAAACTGCGCGTGGAAAGTTGGATCCGATATTAAAACAATTGACTGAACTAATGGATGATATCAAAAACGATGAACAGGACCTTGAAGATAAATCTGAATCGCTCAAAACGATGCAGATTGAGTTTGATAAATTGTATGCCAATTTACCTGATATTCTCCAGCTGAAAAAAGAATTGGATGCTATAGACATTGAGCTCAGTCAAATAAGTCGCCGACTAGGTGCTGAAAAACAAAAATTAGATACCATTGAACGAAAAAAAATTGACAAAGATAAGATTCAATTGGAGTTGGATCAGCTCATCGTCCAAATCAGCCGGATTCAGAAATTGGAAGAAGCATTTGGCAAAAACGGTGTGCCAGCTTTATTGATTGAACAGGCTTTACCAGAAATTGAAGCCCATGCAAATGAGCTTTTGGATCGATTGACTTTAGGTCAATTATCCATCCATTTCGAAACGCAAAGTGAATATAAAGATAAAAAGAGACAGGACAAAAAAGAGACTCTCGATATTCTCATAAATGATGCCAATGGCCATACCAGAGCCTATGAAATGTTCTCTGGCGGTGAAGCATTCCGCATCAATTTTGCGATCAGATTAGCACTTTCACAGGTTTTGGCAAAACGATCTGGTGCCCGCTTGCAAACGCTGGTCATCGATGAAGGCTTTGGTAGTCAGGATCACACCGGTCGCAGCCGTTTGGTTGAAACGATTAATCAGGTCAAGCGGGATTTCTCAAAAATTCTGATTATCACCCACCTAGAAGAACTGAAAGATGCCTTTCCTGGAAGAATCGAGGTAGAAAAAACACCAAATGGTTCACAGGTAGAAGTGATTGTGTATTCATGAAAATACGTTTAGCTATTCAACAACGTGTTATCCCGGCTTATAGAGCTCCTTTTTTGGAGCTATTAGCTAAACAACCAGAAATTGAACTGGGAGTAATCGCTGGTGCACCACAACCAGGAGAAATGATTACAATCGTAGATCAGTTGAAGGGTGTAGATTATCAATTCACTAAAAATATTCATTGCTTGCAAGGCAAGTTTTATTTTTGTCTACAACCTCAATTTCCTGAGTGGGTAAAAAATTGGCAGCCAGATGTACTGATTGTGGAAGCCAATCCCCGCTATCGATCAACAATTTCCGCCCAACGATGGATGAAAAGCCAAAAGAAACCCGTGATTGGTTGGGGGTTAGGTGTTCCCCAATCCTCCGGACCAGTTTCCTTTATTCGCAACTACACTCGTACACAATTTTTGAAATCATTCAACAGTATGATTGCCTACAGCAAAAGAGGAGCTCAAGGTTATATTCAGGCTGGGTTTGATCCAAAAAAAGTTTATGTCGCCATGAACGCCACCGCGGCTTCCCCCACAAATCCTCCCCCAAATCGGTTGATTTGGAATGAGGATTACATTCCCATTCTTCTGTATGTCGGCAGATTACAGCCCAGAAAAAGATTGGATGCGCTGATTAAAGTGTGTTCACAACTACCCGAAAAAATTCAACCAAATTTGTGGATTGTCGGAGATGGGGCTATTCGTTCTGAATTAGAAGACCTGGCAGCTAAAACTTATCCCAAAACCAAATTTTGGGGTGGAATTTTTGGAGAAGAATTGGATTTGATTTTCAATCAGGCAGATTTATTTGTCTTACCTGGAACCGGTGGCCTGGCGGTTCAACAAGCCATGGCACACGCATTGCCTGTGATCGTTGCTGAAGGAGATGGGACGCAATCAGACCTGGTAATCGATGAAACAGGGTGGAATATCTCTCCCAATGATCCACAAGCACTATTGGATGCTATTTCGTCAGCACTCAGCTCTCCAGTAATATTGCGTCAAAAGGGGCTGGTAGCTTATCAAACAGTTAAAACCAGTGTGAATATTGACAATATGGTCTCTGTTTTCATTAAAGCCAGTATGGATGCTTTTTTGCAGGGGAAATCCTAAATGAACACCCACATCCTATTAATCGCAGACGGTCGCAGTGCCACTACAAAAAGATGGATCGATATGCTCCTCTCGCTTGATTTTCGGGTTTCGCTGGTGTCCACATATCCTTTGTCCTCGAAGCCGGAT
>JACZIY010000799.1 GCA_014860845.1 Anaerolineaceae bacterium | reverse complement strand
GTGTCCATTATCCAGCCCACATTGGAAATAATCCATAATCGAGAGTAGTCCCTTGCAACAAGGACTGATTGTTTCATTCAAACGATTTATTTTTTCTGGAATACATAATTAGAACCTGAATCAAAAAAATAATTAATAATATTAATATCACATTTAATAAAATTAAGGTAAAATTCGTTTTATATAAGTATTATTAAATTTAAAAACAAAAAATAAAAACTGCTTGAATAACAAATTAATCGTATAATTTCATCCAGGAGATTTCCATGACCACAGAAACATCCACCACCTTACCAATCAAAAAAGCGCCCCTGCTCACCCCACTTTTGTTGCTCTTTATGTTGGCGATGATCCTGGCTAACACCGGTGGCAGTATGTATGGCCCTCTGGAAGCGCTATACCTCAAGGAACTGGGGGCGGGCATTGCCCAGATTGGGTTGTTCTTTACCCTCTCACAAATCATTCCCCTCGTTTTGCAAATCCTGGGCGGGTGGATCTCCGACTCACTTGGCAGGTTACGTGCGATCGCCATCGGTAGTGTGCTGGGTATCTTTGGTTACATTCCACTGCTGTTGGCTACGCGTTGGGAGTGGGTTCTGGTGGCATCGGTGTTGAATGCCATGACGCGTTCACTGGTGGGTCCCAGTTTTGATGCCTTCATCGCAGACAACTCTGCCCCAGAGAATCGTGCGCGCTTGTTTGGTATTACACAGACGCTGTTTGGTATCGTCAGTGTTGTTGGTCCGTTAGCTGGTGGTTTTCTGGTCGAGTCGATGGGATTTAAAGGCATGTTGTTGGTCGCCACGATCCTGTATGTATTGGCGACCATCCTGCGGGTGGGGATGGCGCGCACCGCTGCAAAAGGTAAAGAAGCAAATCCCTCCACTCTCTCCTTTACCAGCCTGAAAAGCAACCTGGGTGTCATGATTGGATTGGTACTGGCAGGTGGTCTGTTTACCTGGATCATGATTACGGATGGCATTCGTGATATTTTCTTCAACATGTCGATGACCTTTCTTTCGGTTTACATGCAGGATATTGCCCTGCTCTCAATCAGTCAGATTGGCATCATGAACAGCATATTTGGTGTGGCGATGATGGCGGTCATGATCCCGGCGGGTTGGCTGGCAGACAAAGTCGGTGAACGTGTAAACATCGCTATCTCCTTCCTCTTCATCTCCATTTCGATAGCCATGATTGCATTGATACCCCCTGCCAGCCCTGCCTGGCTGTATGGGTTGGGATGGGTGATCGCTGGTATTGGTGTGGGATTAGCGACCCCGGCGTATCAATCGCTGATCAGTAAAGCAGTCCCGGCGCGTTTGCGTGGGGTGGCATTTGGTTTGTTCAGCACCAGCCTGGGATTGGTATCCCTACCAGCGCCGGTGATTGGCAGCTTTTTATGGGAAAATTTCAGCCCTCAAACCCCCTTCCTGATTACTGCAGGTGCATCACTGCTCAGTATCATCCCGGTCTGGTTCAAGTTCAAGGTGACCGACAAAGAAGAAGCTCGCATCAACGGCATCGATCAATCCGGCTAGCTTTTTACGTTCGTTTCAGCAAAATAATCGGATATATTTAAAGGAAAGAACCGTAAGGATTCCCTGAATTTATTCATTTAATTTTCCAGGAGGAAGCATGTTCCACAAAGAAACCACCTGTAGCATGACCCGTGAAGAAATTGACCTTACAGCTACCAACCTGCTGAATCGCATGACCTTGAAGGAAAAGGTCTGGATGCTGAATGGCAACTGGGATATGATCAGCAACCAGCTGAAGTACAAAAACGGCTATAACCCGGTGCCGATCGCCACCAACGGTGTCAAACGGCTGGGTGTTCCTCCGATCAAATTCAGTGATGGTCCACGTGGAGCCGTAATTGGCAAATCGACCTGCTTCCCGGTCTCAATGGCACGCGGGGCCAGCTTCGACCGCGATCTGGAACACCGCATCGGAGAGGTGATCGCCAGAGAGATCCGCGCTCAGGGTGGCAACTTCTTTGGCGGGGTATGCGTCAACCTGCTGCGGCATCCAGCCTGGGGACGAGCTCAGGAGACCTATGGCGAGGATCCCTATCATGTGGGCGAGATGGGGGCCAGCCTGACTGAAGGCATCCAGGCACACAATGTGATGGCCTGTGTCAAACATTATGCCTTTAACAATATAGAGAACAGCCGCTTCTTTTTAAACGTCCAGGCGGATGACCGCACGCTGCATGAGGTCTATCTGGCGCATTTCAAGCGCATTATCAAAGCCGGGGCAGCTTCGGTGATGGGAGCGTACAACCTCTTTCGCGGGGATCAGGCCTGTGAGAGCCGTCAGCTGTTGACCGAAATACTGCGCGAAGACTGGTGCTTTGAAGGCTTTACCATCTCGGATTTTATCTTTGGCGTGCGCGATGGCAAGATAGCCATCCAGGCCGGGTTGGATATCGAGATGCCTCTACCGGTGCATTACAACCAGAAGCTGCTCGATCTGATAGAGGCGGGAGAGGTGGCTGAAAGTACCATCGATCAGGCGGTACTGCGTATCCTTAAGACCCAACTGGTCTTTGAAAATACACCGGACCCGATCCCCTACTCCAAAGAGTTGGTGGCCCATCCGGAGCACATTGCTCTGGCACAGGAAGCGGCTGAGAAATCGATGGTCTTGATCAAAAATGGGGGGCAGATTCTGCCGTTCCGCAAGGACGTAAAACGCGTGCTGGTATTGGGTAAGTTGGCGGATCAGGAGAACACCGGCGATCACGGTTCCAGCCGCGTGTACCCACCCTATGTGATCACCCCGCTGCAAGGCTTGAAGCGTTATCTGGGTAACAAGGTGGAGGTACTTCACCACGACGAAACTCAACTGGCAGAAGCCAAACAACTGGCTAAGGAGGTAGATTGCGTGATCGTGATTGCCGGGAATGACTACAACGATGAAGGCGAATATACCTCCCCCAGCAGCCTGGATGAGATGTTTGACCCGATCATTGCCGGATACCAGCAGATGCTTAAACCACTCAAAGCCGCACTGGTGAAGTTAATCAAAAAGCTGGGCATCTCGACCTTCCAGATTCAGGAAGGCATGGCACCGGGTGGCGACCGCCAATCCCTATCGTT
>JACZIY010000798.1 GCA_014860845.1 Anaerolineaceae bacterium | reverse complement strand
CATTTTATTGGTGGGAAACCATGATATCTCACCCGCAGCTGGAAGAGCAACTGCCCTACAGGAATTCAGCACACTTTCTGTGCCTAACGTACTCCTGGTGTCAAAACCAGATTTTATTTCCTCACAACAATTGAATAATTTGCCCATTCAAATTATTGCTATTCCATGGATCACTCGCAGTGGTTATCTATCTGCACATCAAGATGATTCTTTCAAATTTGATGAGTTGGACACAAATATCGAGTCGATCACTTCACAGATTATCGATCACCTCATGGAAAATCTGGACCCGAAATTGCCAACGATTTTTACTGCACATGCCTCCATTCAGGGAGCAGTATACGGTGCGGAACGCAGCATCATGCTGGGTCATGATATTGTTTTACCCATCAGCCTGGTGAAACGAAAAGAATTTGATTATGTTGCTTTGGGACATATTCATAAGGCTCAGGATCTGAACGAAAACGGTCATCCGCATGTGATTTATTCCGGATCCATTGAACGTGTTGATTTTGGTGAAGCAAAAGATGATAAATATTTTGTGGTCGCCAAAGTGGAGAAAGGGAAAAGCGATATCTCCTGGCGATTAATAGAAGGTCGCCCTTTTATTGATATCCCGGTGGATTTACGAAATATAAACTTGAGTGAAAATCATACATTACCAACGCCAAATGAAATTAAAAATCACCTGGAAAACACCTTAATTGAACCGTCTGAGGTTGAAAATGCAGTTGTGCGTTTGACGATGGTATTCCCTAAGGATTGGGATAATCTCATCGATGACCAATGGTTTCAGGAGCGGTTTGCGACAGCACTAGATTTTCACCTTATTAGAAAACCAATTTTTTCTACACGTCTTCGTTTAGGGGATGACGAAAGCATATCACACCTACCACACGAAAAATTACTTGAGTTGTATTGGGAGAGTCAGAAAATCTCTCCGGAGGAAATTGAGTCGCTGCAGGTAATCGCCAAAGAAATAATCTATAATCAGAATGATGAAGAGATAATTAGCTGAATCAGGGAGTATGGACAACATTTTTCTTAGTATTTTTATAATTTTATTATTGATCATCATCAATGGAATATTTGCGATGTCGGAAATATCGCTCATTTCTGCCAGAAAAGTCCGATTACAACAAATGTCCAAAGATGGTGTGCGATCTGCTCAGGCGGCGCTTGATATTTCTGAAAATCCAAACAAATTTCTATCAACCGTTCAAATCGGAATTACATTAATCGGCATCCTATCAGGTGCTCTTGGTGGAGCATCCATTTCTTCCGATTTAAGTTTAATTTTTGAGAAAATCTTGTGGTTACAACCTTATAGTGAAATTTTATCAGTTGCCATTGTCGTCTTGTTGACCACATATTTTTCCCTGGTAATAGGAGAATTAATTCCCAAACGCCTTGGGATGAACTCACCAGAAAAAATTGCTTCGGCGGTAGCCATGCCAATGAAGGCTATATCCTGGCTGACATCACCGATTGTGAAGCTACTGAGTGCTTCGACGGATATCGGTTTGAAAATACTTGGGATTGAAAAATCAACTGATCCGATCATTACGGAAGAAGAAATAAAAGTGTGGATGAGGCAAGGCACTCAATCAGGAATATTTGAGTCCGCAGAAGAAGATATGGTAACTGGTATTTTTCGATTAGGTGAAAGATATATTGATTCAATCATGACACCTCGCACGGAAATCGAATGGATTGATCTCGATGAACCTTTCGAAGTCATATTGGAACAGGTCATAAACTCCAATCACAGTCGTTTCCCAGTAGCAACCGGTGAATTGGATAATGTGCAGGGTATGTTATTAGTTAAAGATTTATTGAGTAAAAGTCTGAACGGGGCGATCCCATCTATTCCTGACATTATTCAACCGCCCTTGTTTGTCCCGGATAGTACATCAGCTTTAAAAGCTTTGGACCTGATCAAAGAAGCTGGAGCCCATGCAGCATTGGTCATTGACGAGTTTAGTGGTGTGCTCGGTATGGTAACACTTTATGATGTGCTCAAATCAATCGTTGGATCAATCCCTACCGCTGGGGAAGAAGAGGAAATCCAAATCCTGCAACGGGAAGATGGTTCCTGGTTATTGGATGGTTTATTGGACATCGATGATATTAAAGAGTTATTGGGAATCGAAACCCTCCCAGAAGAAGACCGTGTAGGTTTTCAGACGTTGGGTGGTTTTATGATGACTATGCTGGATAGCATCCCTGAAGTTGGTCAATATTTTGATGTCTATAATATGCGCTTTGAGATTGTGGATATGGATGGGAAACGGGTTGATAAAGTTATGGTGCTGCCTATCAATCTTGATGTCCAACAAAATGATGATTCGGCTTCAGAAATATGATTCCAGTAAATCTCCTAATTCAGGGTTTTTTATCCTATAAAGAACCAGTCGAAATCGATTTTGAACAATTACATCTGGCAAGTATTACAGGGCCAAATGGTGCTGGGAAATCTTCCATTTTAGATGCCATGACGTGGTCTCTTTTCGGGTATGCAAGAGCGAAAAATGATCAGGTGATAAATCAACAGTCTGAAACTGCCCTGGTTGTCATGGATTTTGAATATGAACAGCAAAAATTCAGAGTACGCCGCACAAAACAAATAGATAAGACACAAATACTTGAATTCTATATTAGAGATCATGAAACAAGTCTTTGGCGTGCACTTACTGAGCATTCAGTGAGTGAGACACAAAAAAGAATTCAATCCACATTAAGAATGGACTATGATACATTCATCAATGCATCTTTCTTTTTACAAGGAAAAGCTGATCAATTTACCCAGTTATCACCTGGAGATCGCAAAGCGATTTTGTCCAACATACTTGGGCTGGAAATTTGGGAAGAATATCTTAAGAAAGCAAAGGAATTAAGAAAAGAACTGGAATTCGAGAAAAAACGACTGGAAAGTAATCTACTTGAAATAAATAAAGAACTAGCAAATGAAGAGCAGGTCAAAATTCAATTAGCACAAACCCAAAAAGAACTTGAAGAAAAAAATAAATCAAAAGAAAGTCACAATCAACTCATCGATCAGGCAAAACAATTGGACTCAGCCAGAATTAAC
>JACZIY010000797.1 GCA_014860845.1 Anaerolineaceae bacterium | reverse complement strand
TATTCATCTCCTGAAACATCACGATTGATGGATTTGAGTAACTCCGTTAATTGATCAGCTTTGACAGATTCATCCTCCAGTAGGAGCTTAAAGATTTGGTTGATATATGACTTTGAAGGCAATTTGGGAGCCATGATCTCGAATGGAATAAATTCTTCTTCCTTCTGATAATACCAGAAGCGTAATAACTTTTCATCATACAGCATAGATTTTTCTGGGGTTTTCGGATAACAAATATCATGCACAGAGGAGGTATTATATGTAGATATGAAATAGGGTACGATCGGGGAAAAATAATCAATATTATTTTTCCGATAACTGATACAAACCAGCTTATAACTTTCAACAACCAGACTTTGAAAGTTTAATAATCTGGTCCACACTTCTTTTATCCAATCAGGTACCATTTCCGAAGGAGGCAACTTTCCATTGGGGGAATCTTGAGATTTCTTGTTATTTCTATGGTCCGAGAGATCTTTTCTTTCCAGGTCTATTTGATCATTCATTAGACACCTCCATATTGTAGAATTATTGTTCTATTTTAGAGCATATTTCCAATAATTACAAGGGTTTTGATAATAATTATTTACAAATCATCTATAATGGATTGGAGACCATCCTACATTCAAAGCAGCATGTCTATGTTTTGGTTCCCTAATTTAATCAACATGTGAAAGTGATCCGATAATCATCAATATTAACTGATTCAGCTTAATTCTCTCGGGAGGTAAATATGAATTTGAAAAGCTTTTTTAGTTTTGAACGCATGGTCACTCCAGTGATCATCAAGGTATTGTTCTGGATTGGCATGATCGCCAGCATTATCACCGGCCTTGTCATTTTCTTTGGCGGGATCATCTCAGGTATCTCCAACAGTGAATTTGGAACCATCATCGGAGCGTTTTTCGGTGGTCCATTGGCAATCATTCTGGGTATTCTCGTAGCCAGAATTTACTGCGAGTTGCTGATCCTCTTCTTCCGTATCAATGAAACCCTGACGGATATTAAGAAGATCTTATTGGAAAAGAAAAGCGAATAGTTGACAGTCGCCAGTTGACAGATTTTTCTCAAATCTTGTAACCTATATGAAAAGTTACATGATTATTTAGAATACCTGATGGTCAGATAATCTTTCCATGCTTATGAACTCATGAACTTATCAACCTAACAACTATAAGCCCAGTTGTAACGAGCATAGAAAATCTAATTCTTCATCTCAAAAACCAAAGATGGAAATTTCTGCTTGACCATATTCATGTGGTAGGTTTCATGGAAGAGCGCGACATATTTCTTTTCTGAATCCAGACAAACCAGATTGTTGCTGCGCTCGTTGATACGTTTGATATCTTCTTCTGGACCGGTCACCCAACGGGCAATGTTAATGCCTAACCTTTCCAGGTTGGTGGGAACATTGTATTCATTGTCCAGGCGTGCCTGCACTACATCGAATTGCAATTCACCCACCACAGCCAGGATCGGTTCCCTTTTGAAGGCATCCACATTGTAAAGCACCTGCACTGCCCCTTCCATCTCCATTTGCCGCAGACCTTTGATAAATTGTTTCTGCTTGCCCAGATCCATCAGGCGTAAAATGGCAAAATGCTCCGGATGGAAGCGCGGAATTGGCGCAAATTTGATGGGTTTGAGCTCACTTAATGTATCGCCAATCCCCAAATCACCGGTGTTGGGAATACCCAGGACATCACCAGGATAAGCTTCTTCGATGATCTCACGTTCATTCGCAAATAATTTATAGGGACGTTGCAGCTTGAGGGTTTTGCCAGTCTGAGCGTGAATCACATCCATGCCGCGTGTAAATTTTCCAGAGCAGATGCGCAGGAATGCCACACTATCGCGATGTTTGGGATTCATATTGGCCTGGATTTTGAACACAAAGCCTGTAAAACCTTCATCTGCGGGATGCACCATGCCCTGATCACTCTCATATGGTTGCGGAGCAGGAGCCAGTTGAATGAAGGATTCGAGAAATAAACGCACGCCGAAGTTGGTAAGCGCGCTACCAAAATAAACCGGGGTTTGCTCTTCATTTAACATGCGTTGGTAGTTGAAATCAATCCCCAGACCATCCAGCAATTCAATATCGGATTGGACTTTATCGATATGATCATGCTTCATCAATTTGGTTTCCAGCAATGATTTAAAAGTGAAGAATTTTTCCGGTGACATACGTTCATTACGTTCGGTGCGTTCAAACAGGTAAATTCCAACGCGTTTGCGGTCATAAACACCTTTGAAGTCAATGCCATCACCCAATGGCCAGTTGATCGGTACTGGTTGCATCCCCAATACATTTTCAATCTCGTCCATCAATGCCAAGGGTGATCTCGCCGGTCGATCCATTTTATTGATAAAGGTGAAGATCGGGATCCCTCTCTGACGACAAACTTCAAATAACTTGCGGGTCTGAGGTTCAATCCCTTTGGCTGCATCCAATACCATCACAGCGCTATCGACTGCCGAGAGGGTGCGATAGGTATCCTCGGAAAAATCCTGGTG
>JACZIY010000796.1 GCA_014860845.1 Anaerolineaceae bacterium | reverse complement strand
TTTTTGAAAAAAAGGATCTTTAAATTTATCTGAAATAATCATTAATTACTAAATTCACTTGTTCATATTAAAAAGCCGTAGCATAATTATCACCATGAAAAAATCACACATTGAAACCAACAAAGATGGATTAATTGCAATTCTCAAAGAAAAATCTGATTTAGCCATTTTACAAAACCAAGGATGGTACCGGATTCCAGTTGAATCTGCACCTAAGCGTTGGCCACCAAAATGGATTGGCTTTTATCAACCAAAAAACTTTGGTGAGGATGCTTACCGAATTCGTTATTTTGGCCAAATTGAAGATATTCATATTGCCAAAAGGCATGAAATATTTCCCAATGAAATTCCTTCCATTCGATCTGATCGTGAATATTTTATTCTAACCCTAAAAAAACTCGAGGAACTTGAGAACCCAATTCCCAGTTATCGCCCCAGGAGACAAGCTTTTATTCCAACCACCTGGAAAAAATTCAAAAACGCTGAACAGATTAACGACCTGTTTGATGACAGCCCTTTAGAAGATCAAATGTGGTCAGAAATGAAACGGCTTTCGCTTGAAGCCGAACGACAATGGGGGGTTAGCCTGGGTCATACAGCGTATTTTCTAGACTTTGCTATATTCTGCAACAAAGGAAAAATTAACGTGGAAACAGATGGTGATACCTGGCATATCAATCGTGAAAAAGCACCATTGGATAACGCACGTGATAATGAATTACAAATTCATGGGTGGACAGTTCTGCGATATAGTACTCAGCAGATACGTGAGAATTTTCAATCAGAATGTCTCAGAGGTATTGAAACAAGTATCAATAAATTGGGTGGATTATCATCAGATGGAGCTATCCCTCGTATTTTCTACACCAAAGGAACTAGCTCGATCCAGCAGTTCAGCTTGTTTGATGAAGAAGAAAACTATCAATGATGGACACCAATTGTAGGGGTGGTTTCGGAACCACCTTTACGTTTTTATAAACAAAACGAAAACTCTTGACATTAACGTTACGTCATAGTTTATACTATTGCCATGCTGACAATAAAACAAATTTCTCAACTGGCGCAAGTCACTCCCCGCACATTACGCTATTACGATCAGATCGGGTTACTTCCCCCAGAGGAAATCGGGGAAAATGGCTACCGGTATTACTCGGATGCGTCCTTGTTGAAGCTGCAGCAAATATTGTTTTATCGTGAGTCAGATATGCCGCTCGAGCAAATTAAAGAGATCATGGGTCGTGATCATTATGATCTTCATGAAGCGCTGGAAGACCATAAGAATCAGCTAAGCAAACGGATCGAGCGTTTACGAAAGCTGATTACAACCGTTGATCGGACATTGAAATTTATAAAAGGAGAAGAAGAAATGAGCAAAAATATGTTGTTTGATGCCTTTAATGAAGAGGAACAGGAAAAAATGGAAAAAGAGGCCATGCAAATGTATGATCCTGAAACTGTCAAGGAATCTAACAGAAAATGGAAGAACTACTCCAAGGCTGAAAAACAAAAAATTGGAGAGGAAGGCAATGCCGTCTATCAGGGATTTGTGGACGCCATGAGTAAAGGACCAGCATCCCAGGAAGCGCAATTATGTGTGCAGCGCTGGAGGGACCATATGAATTACTTCTGGGTTCCCAATCCAGATCAATTAATCGGGTTGGCTGATCTTTACAATGATGACCCCCGTTTTAAGAAGAATTTTGATAAAGTTCACCCTGACCTGGCGCAGTTTGTACGCAAAGCCGTTACGATTTACGTGAATAAGCTAACTTAAATATCCTTTCCTGTGAATCAAGAAGGGTGTGATTTGATCACACCCTTCTTGATTAAGGAAGAACTTCACAGGTGTCGATTATGTTATAATCGCATTCAATGCACAAGCATTTATTAATCATTTTTTCGGTTCTATTCACCATTCTGGGAATCAGTGTTTTTTATATAGCCGGCTCAGTCTCGGCCAATCCTGATTTACAGGTTTTTTATTACACGCCAACTGCTCAACCCGATGGTCGCATTATTTACACTGTTAAAGAAGGTGACAGTTGTATCAGCATTGCTTTGCTCAATAATGTTTCCGAAGATCAATTGCGCTTATTAAATGATCTGAGTGGAGATGCCTGCCTTTTTCTGCGTATTGGACGCGAATTGGTGTTGGGTACGGTTGAACCCGATACTGGCCCGCCACCTGAATTGACTGCCACCCCCATCTTTCCAACTCCAACTCCATTCAACGGCACCGGAGATCTGTGTGTACTCTTATTTGAAGATATAAACGGCAACACGCTGATTGATGATGACACCATTGAACTTCCTCTGGAAGGCGGTGCTGTCAGTATTAATGATCGGGTGGGCAAGGTCTCGCTATCAGAGGAGACAAACAATCTGGAAGAGATCTGTTTCGTGGGGCTGGACGAAGGTGAATACACTGTCAGTGTGGCAGTCCCCAGCGGATATAACCCGACCATGCGAAATAGTGCCACGTTGAAATTAAACGCAGGAGATACAGTCCGTATCGATTTTGGGGCTCAACTCAGCAGTGCTGGTGAAGAAGAAATAGAAGATAACCCCGAAACTAGTCGTTCGCCATTCTTAGGCATTATGGGTGGATTGATCCTCGTGGTCGGGCTGGGTTTCGGTCTTTACGCGATTAGAATTCAGCGAAGATAAAAAATTACCACTGAGTGCGTTGTTCTTTCCAGATATCTGCATCATTATGATATCCAGCCTGCTCCCAGAAACCCTGGCGATCCTCAGATAAAAATTCCAGACCTCGAATCCATTTGGCTCCCTTCCATAAATATGGGGTATTCAACTCATCGCGCCCGGGAATCGCACCCACTACTCCACGCAGAGGATAACCATGCTCAGGCGTTAATGGGGAGCCATTGTAGTGCGTAGCCAGAAGAAAATTATCCTGCATCATGACAGACAAAGGCAGGTTGGTTGTATATCCATATTCAGCATGTTGAACAACATATTTTGCTTCAGTTTTTAATTTTAATAAACCTTTCTCAATGATACTTCTCACCAGCACACCTTCCCACTCAGTATCAAACATACTCCAGCGGGTGACACAGTGTAGATCCATCTGAATTTTTGTGCGTGGTAACTGATTAAATTCCTCCCAGGAGAGAGATAATGTCTCTTCCACCAGTCCCCAGAATTTAAATGTCCAGGTGGAAAGATTGACGCTGGGAATGGGGCCATAATGCAAAACGGGGAAACGTTGAGTCAGTGATTGGCCAGGAGGGATGCGACCTGACTCTTTCATTTTTTGTTCATCTTCTTTGCGTTTGAATGGATTAAACATGCTGTCTCCTGTGGTCCCATTATAATAGAAATCTTACAGGTCTGCCTGTAATCGGACAGGAAAAGATCATAAAGGTAGTTCGGGGTTTTGAATTATTTATGGATATATTGAATCGGTTGGTACAGGTGTGGGCCACTCCGGATACCCAGTCTCGCCAACAGTTGGGTAAACTGGATAATTCTCCAGCGTTCCGGTAGGCTGGGAAGTACCCTGCACAGTTGTAGGAGTTGGGGTTTGCGTTGGCTCTGGCAGGAAGAAGGTTGGTGTAGCTGTTGCCATGGCTGCCAGTGCGGTTAATTGAGCGGAATCCGGTGTGGCAAATTGCACCCAGCTGGTGGGTGTCGGTTCCAGTCCGCTGGCAATGAATGTTATATCATCCACATACGCTATCGCTCCAATGCAGGCAGGTTCCAGCTTGCTGGAAGCATTCTCCCAGGTCAGGTAACCATATTGACGATAAGCCAACTGCATTGCATTGCTCAAGCAGCCTGAACCAGCATTGTAATTTACCAGGGTGAAACGCCACAGATCTTCATAATTACTAACAATGCCTGGATTCTTGCTGGTTGTATTTCGAATGATCTTGCCTACCTGCTCACAATTGGCAATCAATCCCTCCGCAAAGATTCGTACTGAGAAATTTGCCTGAGAAAGATCAATCCCTACCGGGCAATCCGGGCAGGTTGAATTTACTTTTGTGACCAATGCTCCCCGCAGCATCGCCTGTTCGTCTTTGGAAATATTACCAAAACCTAGGTCACAACGATCCTGACCGAGAACCAGTGGACAGAATTGATGGAAGAAATTTGGATTCCAGAGCAAAACCGTATCAGCACCATTTTCAGTCATTTGCCCTAATCCAGCTTCCCGGTAACTTCCATAAATTCCAGGCCAAAATTGGCTTTCCCGGCTGAATACATTTTTTAATAGTTGCGCAGGCACACTCGATTCATTGGCAGCAGCCAAAATTTCATCGTTAAAACTATTTTGCCATTCCACGACTTGAGTATAAGCTTCCTGTACCCCACAGGCATTTGCACTTAAATTGCGATTTAAACCATTGTCAGGACAAAAGCTAGCATCCACCTGCCCGGATGAGATTAACATCCCTGCCAGATAATAGAAGGACACATCCGTGTAGAGCTCACCGGCATCATCAGGGGTTAATAACCAGGGAGGTGGTCCGCCAATTTCCGGAAACACCTGCCAGGTTTCAGAACAGCTGGCAGGTGTTGAACCACGCCATTGACTTGAAATCACATCTACATACCACAGGTGTTTGTCTGTGGTTTTACCTTCAGGGTTGGTAAAATCCCCCCAGGGTTGCACACGCACCAAAGCGCTGAACAATTCGCTCGAATCTCCAAAAGAGGAGTCCCCCCAGAATTCCACTTCAACACCATTTCTGCCGGTCGGCCAGAGAGGTAAATCACATACATCCGATGGACAGCTAAACGGGACACCATCAATCGTGCCCTGAATACGAATGATGGCTTCATTAG
>JACZIY010000795.1 GCA_014860845.1 Anaerolineaceae bacterium | reverse complement strand
TGTGTCCGAAGTCCAGGCAGTCCCCCAAAATACTCTCGTCGCATTCGTGCTCGCCGCCATGGGAGCGATATCCTTGTCAAACTTGCTTACCAGCACATCCTGCGCTTCATCCACTTCCAGCAGATGCCCGGCAGTGGCACCGACGATATTCGCCTCAGGTGATCCGGAGAAGAAGAAGATCCTTGCCTTGCCAATTTTGTAGATATACCCGCTTTCTTTTTTCCACATGGACTTGACCAGGATGTTGTTTTCGAGCACCCGCTGCAGCCGGCGCATGGCGTTCAGGCTCTGCGGCTTCCAGGTGGGGGAGACTTTCACGATCTCGCACTCGATTTGAGATAGCAGTGTCAGTAAATAGGTCTCGATCTGCGCTTGCAATTCGTTCTTGCCGGATTGCCTGGGGAACATCACCACAAAAGACTTCCCCTCCCGAAAGATCACCGACTCCGCCACCGACCGCGCCACGAACACCTGATACTCCCGCAGCTTCAATCCAGACGTATGCTCCACAAACAAACACACATCCTTCAACACCGCCTTGATCTGTTCAACCAGTAAAGACAATCTACCCACCCAGGAATGACTTGATCAATGCAATAATCGACAACAATCCCGACCCGCCATTCGCCAATCCGGAGTACATCTTAAATTGGGTGACACCCTCAGTCGCAGATCGGATCCGCGTCTCGTGATCCTCTTTGGCTTTTTTCAAATCTCCAACCTCCGACCGCAGGAACCGCAACCTCTCTTCACTGATCTCGTTCTGGTGATTGATCAACGCCTCGATCCGCTGAAAGCGCGACTCGATATTGTCCTTCAAACGTCCCAACTGCTCCGAAATCACCGCCGCCTGATCCTCCACTATTAACCGCCTTCCTTGAAAATAATTCCTTTATCGCAACATTCAAAGCTGCTTGTATTTCTGAATCGGAAAACATCCTGACATCAATCGTCATAATCAAATTACCAACCTTATTCTTTTACTTAAAAAACCTTCGTGTCTTCGTGCCTTGGCGGTTCAAATTATTTACACCCGAATTCACTCGTCACCTCCGCCAAAGCCTTACTCAATGCATCCAATGGATCCCCATCCCTGTTCCCCCCAACAACTTCTGAGTCTGCAACATCTTCGCCAGCATGGTGGACGCAGACCCCAGCACAGTCAACGTCTCCATCCAATCTTCGAGATCCCCCGCATTATCATTCGCATAATCGAACACCCGCCGGATCATCACCCGCATCAAAGCAATCTCCCCATCCAACCCCTCCACCGGCACCGTCTCCAAATCCTGGCTTTCCAGATCCCTGAACTTCCGGGAGTAAAACCCATGCTTCACCGCATTCAAATTACCAGGTTGCCCACCGCGCGTCCGTGCCAAATTCTGTCCTTTTTTATTTTTCAGTGAATTTATTTTTTGAGATTTTTCCTTTAGCCTTTAGCCTTTAGCCTTTTTTTCTACCAGCCATGAGCCACGAAGTACCCGAGCGTAGCGAGTGGTATCAGCCATCAGCTAAATATTTCTTTTTCTTTCAGCT
>JACZIY010000794.1 GCA_014860845.1 Anaerolineaceae bacterium | reverse complement strand
CTTGGACTTCTTGGATCAACCCCAACGAAATCGTAAGCGTATCTCTCGCCAAGCAAATCTGTCCCATGGCTTGGAATTTTTGTTCCGGGAGTGTTGGGGGTAATCCATTCGCCCCTGAGAGGGAAGTCAACTATAGCTAGCGTAATCAATCTAATCCTCGCTTTTGTGATGCAAACGCTTGATTGTCCTTTAATCCTCATCCTCAAAGCATGAATGAAATAATCATCCCGGCTGTATTCAAAAGGCAATGAGCCCACATACTGAGATAAATGTTTCTTTTCCAAGCAACTGCATAACTGAGTGGGAGAAATGCCAGGATGCGGGAAATATTCTGCCAGGGTGTGAAGAAATGATATAAGGAGAAGAGTGTAATATTAATCAAAGGAGCCCACCATCTTGAAGCTGGTATTCGTGGTAACAAGTAACTGCGAAAGTATAATTCTTCGACGATTGGACCGGCGATCCCATTAAGAAGGAAACCAGCAACGATCGTGATTTTCAATGCGGTTTTCGAATATTGGGACACATTGCCCAGGAGGTTGTTAGGGGATGACCAGCCTGGAAACCAGGCAAAGAGAGTTTCGCTAATAAGGGCATCTAATTTTGGAAGCAGAGTGAATACGAGCCCACTCCAAGCAAACAGAGAAATAATCATCAAGATCATCTTTCCGATGGGTATGCGCTCTCTGAATAGTACAATGCCATTCAGAGAATAGCGCCCATCAAGCTTTTTCCCCTGGTAAAACAGGAAGCCAAGCTCAAAAGGAATCAAGACCAGCAGGATTGCCAGATACAGCGAAAGGATCGGAGGAAAACCACTCTCTATCAGAACTGGAGCTGCCAGGAAGAAAAATGCGGTGATCAGCGCCCCAGGAAGAAGATGAAGAAGGATTGATTGTGGAATGGTATGTTGCCGAATCGAAAATCCTACCGGGCTGGATGGAAAAATTCTATCACTGGTATTTTTAGTCATGATTTTTATCCTTATGCATTCTGGATTGCTCTAAAAGATGCACTGATCTCATTTCTGCCTCTTCAAGTCGTTCCATTCGTCCAATACCAAGTACACCACCCCAATAATCAGGGCAACTAATGCCCATAGATGCAAGTCAGAGCCTACATAGCTCATTGATCTTTGAAACCAATCTCGACCCCAGTTCTGCATATTTGATATATAATTGGCAGATGCAATAAATCTGGCAGCGTACAAATAAGCTGCAATTGCGACAAACACACATCCCATAGTTCTACGTTTCATCTGATTAATTCTCCTTTTTTACATTCATAATTGTTTACCAAATCTGTTTTTTGATAAAACTTATTTTCTTTTCTTAAAGTATTTTTACAGAGAGTAATGTCAAATTCAGGTCTCGAATTTTGTTCAAGATGCCATGCAAACCGGCTTGATCAACATTCGAGTTCCTAAGCAAAACTTCCCCATTCTCCATGTTGTCGATTGACCATCCTTCAAAAAATAGAGACCAATGAGTAACAAGATGATCTTTTATTCTTATCTCGTAGGAAAATTCAGTTTTCTTTTGGTCTATATTCAGCATTTTTACCTCCAATATCTTAACAATGATTTCTACGTTGATTTGATCTTAAGTAAATTCATACAGCCTGTCATCTATCCAAAGATCAGTCACGTGGATTGTTTTTTTATATAGATAAAACCATGACAGCGATCTTCTTTTTTCCTAAACAGTTGGGTAATATTATCTTGGGGAAAAAATCATATGAATGCTTGCTTGCGCCAATTGAATCGCGGATCCCCTGCTGATATATAATCAAGGTGACTGGTAAGGTTTGAGCAATCACCTTGAAAATCGAATCCGGGCGGATATTTTATTGGAATTTATTTGGAATAAGAAAAAAGTTGGAAAGAATCGATGCTTTCCATATCTGATCCTATTTGCGCAATCCGCAGTTGTTCAAATGTCAATTTTGAGTCATTGGTCAAAATAACAAATTCTGATCCAGTTTCAGGAGCAGTGATAATTTTTAGGTAATCATAACGAAGATTTTCATTGTCCTCGCCTTCGCCTTTAAAACTGTCATGGGACTGGTCGATAACAGCAAGATACTGAACGCGATCAAACAAAACATTTATATAAATCGGATCCCCTTCTGTTGTATATAGGGCTATAATGATCTGCGCGGCTTTACCATCTGAAGAATCAGACACAAACGTGTCTAACATGCTGCTTGTTTCCTCAGACATGGTTCCGTGGAGAATGGAAGCTACTCCTTCTTTTTCCATTATTTCAGTTGTAATGATATGAGGGAGTCGATCTATTTCTCGCGTCAAAATATTAAATAACACCTTCTTGTAATATTCTGACTGTTCTGGGACAAGATACCTGGCTGGACCATTAATCAGATCAATTGCATTCCAATGCGGGAATTTTAGCAGCAACCCAATTCCCATTACTACAATAATCACCCACGATACGGGCTTTCTTTTGGACATCCGGTAATCCTTTCTCCTTTGGGATTTTCAATGAAACACTTACTAGGTAATAAAACCAATCAAATTATTTCTCTTCCTTGGCATTTTCATACCATTTTTTGACGTCTTTGAACTCCTTATGATCGTAACGAGCAACAAACGGATTGTCTTCTATCCAAGGATCAGTCTATGGGATTGTCCTGCTTAATCAGTGAAGGAAAGATACTTAATGAAAATAGCCATATTTTGGGACAAAATGAAACCATTGAGCCCAATCTTCATTAATTTTGAACCAAAATTATTACTTTTTGAGATAATCAAGAACTGCTCATCAGGTTCATGTCTTCACCAAAAAACCTCACCTTAATAGCCGGTTTATTGCTCTTACTCGAACATGCCAGTAAAAATGGGATTTTTAACCTAGTTGATAACGACCTGGTTTTTGTGAACGCATTTATTCTACTGATATAATGATCGATAAAATTTCCAATCGTCGGAATCAATCCATGCAGACAACGCCGAAATATCTGAAAGCTCCTTTAGGCTGGGGTGATTCGGACCCCAATCCGTTCACTTCGAATGGTGAATATGGCTCTGAATGGAGCGCGTTTTGTATCCTGGATGAAGATCACAACCAGATCTTTACCGGCAAGGGCAGTAAAGGCCCTTTTTCGTCTCGCTTTGGAAGACAGGTTCCAAATTTAACTAAACACCTGGTGGACTTCCTCAAGTATGAAAATACCCACAGACGCCGAGTCATTCTGTCATTTCCTCCGAAGATGGATGTTCATGAATTTGTAACCCAGGCTCTTGCCAGTACGCCGGAATTAAACACGGTCCGTTCGGAAGACCCTGCCATTTTGATCCACGCAACCACGCATGCAGCCTGGGAGAGTATTCAGGCAGATCGGGCGCTGAAGGCAGCTTCGCAACTAGCCAAAAAGCCAGATCGCTCTGGAGGTGAAGCAAAGTTGGGGGAGGTCGAATCATACTTGTTACATGAACCACCTGAGTATAAAGACTATATCATGTTCGGAGGGATGGAATCTTGCGTGCCGGAAATGATCCTCGCCTCTAACCGCGCTGGAAAGTTTATCCTGGATGAGGATGCAACCTTTGAGCCTGGTGTGCGCCTGTATTTTGACAACCACCGCATCATTCGCGATGGTCTCGCCACGCGGGATGGGCTGCATGTGAATAAAGTTCATTTGCATCTTCCACTACAACCTTATTGTTTGTTTGCAACTGCGGTTGACGATTTCGATCCGCAAAGGAAGGTGAAAGAGTGGACGATTCGAAATTTCGTTGAACGGGCGAATGCAGCCTTTCGTAGTAGTGCGTGGGCCGATCAACGATCATAAAATCAAGTTCTCTTTTAAACAGTGTCAAACCTCCTAATAAAAGAGGAGCCTTCCTCTAATCTACTATTCCCGATAACATCTAATGAAACACCTCATTTGAGATGAATAGTTGCTGAAATGGGAAGGTCATTTGATCTTCCCTGTTAGATCAGTTCAAGATCTCTTGCCCTAATAATCGCCTGCGTCCGGCTTTTTACCAGGAGTTTGCTCAGGATTTGATGTACATGAAATTTTATTGTTCCCACAGAAACTATCAGTTTTTCTGCCATTTGCTTATTGCTGAAACCTTCCGCCAGGAGAAGTAATACTTCCATTTCCCGGGGTGTGAGGGCTTCGGAAAACTCTGCCTTATTTGCACTTACCTGTAAATAACCGCCAAAAGATTTGAGTATCTTTAAAGCATACGTTTTATAGATTGGTTCAGGTTTTTGAAGGTAGGTAGAAATTAAGGACCGAGCAGTTTCGCCTGTGTCAAGAAAAATCCGCATGTATCCTCCCGGCTCTGCCATCATGAAACATTTTTCCAGACCATCGATTGCTTCAATTTTATTTCCTTGCGAAAAACGGATAACTTGCCTCAGGAATAAGATTTCGACCAGAGAATTAATGCGCCCTGCAGTTTGAGAATTATTTTCCAAATGATCCAACAACTGTAAACAATCCTCATTTCGTTCAGAATTTTTATCGATTTTCGTCTTTTCCATCCATACACGTACGAGCATGATTAACTGCATCTCAAAATACTCGTCAACCGGTCTGCCTTCATCCAGTGTGGAATTCAGGATCTTAATCTGGTTATCTGACCACTCATCCAATTGGGTCCATTTGCCTTGGTTTAGCCAGATACGTGCCCAGGTCACTTCAGCCATGCTTTGAACAAATGGTGTCATAAGCAAGCTCTTCCGTTTCTGATCCGTCTGTTGAATAGCCTGTAAACTGTTTTCAATGTTACCTTTCACAAGGTAAATCTGCGCAAGACTCAAGTTTGCCATTGCAATAATTACATGACTTGGCCACCATTGCGTATGAGCAATCGCCTGGGTGGCATGTCTGAAAGCCTGGTCAACTAGGTTTTGTTCCAGGAGAATAAAACTCAGAAAGGTTTCATCTCTGGATATATTTCCTTGATTTTGAATTCGACGTTCAGTTGCATTCTGCAGTGAGGTTGAGATGATATCACCGGCCTGGGAAAGTTTCCCAACCAACCGTGTCACATTCCCCAAATCGGTCCAAATATCACGTAAGATCGCCCCGGATTCATGTGCATACTCAGTTGCCTTGTTTAACCGCTCAAGGGCTCCTGGCAGGTCTCCCAAACTTCGAAATGCCCATCCTTGGACCCAGAACAACACAGCAAGTTCTCTAGGTTCCATTTCGGGAAAGTTGGTTAACGCAGCTCGAGTGAAATTTACTGCCCTCTGTGGATCACCGGTGCATACAGCTTTTAACCCTCGCAAAATCGCAGACATAGACCGAATTAATGTGATTTCTTTCGAAGATAAAGTCCATCGCTGGCTTTCTTCGGTGTCTACCACCTGTTTTTCCCTGGCTGATAAGATCTGTTCGGCACGGTTCAAGAACGGGTCGATTTGATTGATCATGCCTGCCTGTGAGTACACTTCTGCTACCTGTGTACATAATTTGGGATATTTAAAAACAACGTCTTGAGGAATGCCTTCAAACCATTTCAAAACGGTTGTCATTTGCCCGTTTTCCAGATACTTGCGAAAATGCAGGTCTATCAAGCGGCTTGTA
>JACZIY010000109.1 GCA_014860845.1 Anaerolineaceae bacterium | reverse complement strand
TAGACCATATGCGGTATTAGCAACCCTTTCAGGCTGTTATCCCCCGCTTTGGGGCAGGTCACCAACGCGTTACTCACCCGTTCGCCACTAAGTATTCGATTGCTCAAATACCCCGTTCGACTTGCATGTATTAGGCACGCCGCCAGCGTTCATCCTGAGCCAGGATCAAACTCTCCGCAAAAATATCTTTTATCATCTCTTACGAGATGCTTCGGTTTATTTTTTCTTCGCGGATTAAAAAATTAACAGGTTCTTCGTCTTTCCTATCACTCTTCAGTTGTTAAGGTGCTGTACTTTTTTAAGGCTTGCCGATTCTACTCAGCAGTTGTTATTCTGTCAAGTGGCAAAAAACAACCGATGTACTCCATTTTTTGGCGGACACCGGTGCTTTAATGGTTTCCTGCGATGACTTTATAATAGCCTTCTTCAAGTATTCAATTTTGAACGATCTTTCATCTCTGATTAGACCGGGCTGCTTTGTTTCTTGCAGCGAGCAGAATTATACCGCAACTGCCACTAGAGTCAAGGGATTCAAAGACCAATTATTGACTCAATTTTATGTTCTCATTCATTCTTTATATCTTTCCATTGAGGGGAAATCCGAATCCAGTATAATGAATGGATAATTCTCTTAAAAAGGAACTTTTCACGTCAATCTGGCGTCTTTTTTGCAACGGAAATTCTAAAAACATATTAATGGATTGAAGATGACAAGTATTACATACCAACAAAAAAAGACTTTACCGGTTTTAGAGCAAATTCTGATTGCCATATTCGCCGGCTGTATCATCGGTACCGGATTATTAATCGCTTTTGGTTTAGGGATTCAGGTCTGGCTTGCCGGTCGTATTACGCCTGGTGTTTCAGTCTCTGGAATTGATGTTGGTGGTATGACCCCGCAGGAAGCTGCATTGATCCTGAACGAGCAGGTTTCATACCTTGAAGAGGGTCGAATATTATTAAGAGACGGTGAACAAACCTGGTTGCTCTCCCCAGCTCAACTTGGGATGTTCATGGATCCTGAATCGACAGCTGCGCATGCCTTTGAGATTGGTCGCGAAGGGAATTTAATTGTCCGATTAAATGAACAATGGTTGGCATGGCGAAATGGGCAAAGTATTTCACCCAGTTTTGTGTTTGACGAACGGGTCGCTTACATGCAGGTCAAACAGGTGGCTAGTTTGATCGACAAACCAGTCATTGAAGCCGAATTAGGTCTGAATGGGGCAGAAGTACAGGTTCGTAGCGGCCAGATTGGCAGAACAGTCAATATTGATGCTAGCATCAAGAAAATCGGGCTTTTATTAACGAAAATGCAGGATGGAATGGTTGAGCTCGTGATTGAAGAGACTCCACCCTATATATTAGATGTAGAAGAGCAAGCAGCTCTGGCAAAAAAAATATTGAGTAAACCTCTCGTATTAACCGCTGAAAATACGGAAGGGAGTCCGTGGGAATTTGATGTCAATACACTTGCTGCAAATCTTAGCATAGAACGCATCATTGATGGAGACGGAAACCGTTATCAGGTAGGCATTAATAGCCAATTTCTATATGATTTTCTAAATAAAATTTCCCCTTCATTAAAACTTAATCCCAAAGACGCCCATTATATTTTCAATGATGAAACCCGCGAATTAGAGGTGATTGAATCAGCCGTCATTGGAAGAGAATTGAATATTGAGGAAACAATTAAAATTATCCAACAGCAAATTGTGACTGAAAATAGCCATGAGATTCCACTGGTTTTTGATATCAACAAACCATTCCTGACCAATGATGTAAAAGGGGCTGATTTAGGAGTAACCGAATTGATTCATGAAGAGGTATCTTATTTCTATGGTTCCAGTGCAGACCGTGTAAAGAACATCACAGTTGCCTCCAGCAAGTTTCATGGCGTTATGGTGCCCCCAGGTGCTACCTTCTCCATGGCAGAAGCTTTGGGAGACATTACACTGGAAAATGGGTATGCAGAGGCATTAATCATTGCCGGTGGGCAAACCATTCAGGGTGTGGGTGGTGGTGTTTGCCAGGTAAGTACCACATTGTTTCGAGCAGCATTCTTTTCCGGGTTCCCGATCGTGGAGCGTTACCCACACGCCTATCGAGTTTCATATTATGAAAAGGTAGCCGGCAATCGAATTGACCAACGCCTGGCTGGGTTAGACGCGACTGTTTTCGTACCCATCGTTGATTTCAAGTTCACCAACGATACCAATAACTGGTTACTGATGGAGACCTATGTCAACCCAACGTATTCAAGTATTGTCTGGAAATTCTATTCAACGTCGGATGGCAGAGAGGTCGACTGGTCAACTTCTGGGGTAACCAATGTCGTTGAAGCACCTGAACCTAAATATGTTGAAAACCTTGATCTGAGTGAAGGCCAGATGAAACAAATTGATTGGGCGGCTGATGGTGCGGATGTTACCGTCTCCAGAACAGTCACCAGAAATGGTGAAGTAATCATAACGGATACCATCTTCACCCGCTATCGCCCCTGGCAGGCTGTATTTGAATATGGCCCAGGTACTGAAATCCCAACATCCGAATCTGAAGAATAATGTGATTTTCTTCCTTTAATATACAAATAAATTATTATAAGGAAGAAAATCACCAAGAATGTAACCGAAATATATTGTCACATTCACCCCATTAAGGCTAAAATAGACTCAGGTGTTAGTTGTATGACAACTTTGGCAGAACACCTATACTTTATTGGCACCGTTTGACATCACTATCAAACGGAAATTTATCAGATTGAAAGAGGAGAACTTATGCAAGAAATAGATCCCCGTATCCTTGAGTTGCGTGAAAAACGCAAACAGTCTAAGCTTGGTGGTGGAGAAAAACGGATCGCGTCACAACATTCTAAAGGTAAATTATTCGCACGCGAACGAATTGAACTACTCCTTGATCCCGGTACATTTTACGAATTAGAACCTTACACAGTTCAACGTGGAGATCATATGGGGGGTTCGGGCGACGAGATGACTGATGGTGTGGTCACAGGTTTTGGCCAAATCAATAATAGAACTGTATACGTATACTCCCAGGATTTTACAATCCAGGGAGGTTCGCTTGGAGAAATGCAAGGAAAGAAAATTGCCCGATTAATGGATCTTGCCGCCAGTACTGGCTGTCCTGTGATTGGTATGCTTGATTCAGGTGGAGCAAGAATTCAGGAAGGTGTTTATAGCTTAGGTGCATATGCTGAAATCTTTAAACGTAACGCGATTTACTCAGGTGTTATTCCACAGATCAGCGTAATATTAGGACCGTGCGCAGGAGGCGCTGTCTATTCTCCTGCGGTAACCGACCTGATAATTATGGTTGATAAACAATCCTATATGTTCTTAACCGGTCCGCAAGTAATTAAGTCAGTCACCGGTGAAGATGTTGATTTTGAAAGTCTTGGTGGAGCGCAAGTTCATTTGGGGTTAAGTGGGTTAGCCCATCTGGTTGGGCAGGACGAGAAAGAAGCTCTTGAATTAGCCCGTCAAGCGGTATCTTATTTTCCATCCAACAATGCAGAAAACCCTCCTGTACTTCCCACCGATGATGATCCAAACCGCGCGGAAGAAGCATTGAATAGCCTGGTTCCATTGGATCCCAACGCACCCTACAGCATGCATGAAGCGATTGAATTAATTGTCGACAAAGGTTCATTCCTTGAGTTACAAACAACATTTGCACAAAATGCGATCGTTGGATTGGCCAGAATGGATGGGATGTCTGTAGGGATTGTTTCTCAGGAACCCAGTCAATTAGCTGGCGTAATGGATATCAACTCCGCAGATAAAATTGCTCGTTTTGTTCGAATGTGTGATGCTTTCAATATTCCTGTAATCACATTCGTTGATTCTCCTGGCTTCTTACCCGGGGTTAACCAGGAACATAATGGCGTTATTCGACATGGAGCAAAAGTGCTCTTTGCATATTCTGAATCCACCGTTCCAAAAATTTCAGTAACTACAAGAAAGTCATATGGTGGAGCTTATGTTGTGCTAAGCTCAAAATTTATCGGAACCGATGTTACCTTGGCCTGGCCAAGTGCTGAAATAGCAGTCATGGGTCCTGGAGGAGCAGTCAATATTCTTTATGGTAGACAAATTAAAGAAGCAGCAGATCCAAATGCTGAAAGAGAAAGATTAACGGAAGAATATCGTCAGACTTTTCTTAATCCATATGCTGCTGCAAGAGCCGGTTATGTCGATGATGTGATTGAACCTCGTGAAACCAGACAAAGAATCATTCTTGCTCTTCATGCCATTAAGGATAAAGCAGTAAGTTTGCCAGCCCGTAAACACGGTAATATTCCACTTTAAGGAGAATCGCGTGAATCCAATTACTCAAGGTTTACTTATAACTGCTATTGGAATGGGATTGGTTTTTTTGGCAATTCTTTTTTTGTGGGCATTAATGTATTTGCTAGTCCGCATCACAAATGACAAACCAACAAAAATAGTATCTGTTAATGTTGAGAAAAACATCGAAGAAGAGACTGTAATCGAAAGTGATGCTAAACATCAACGGCTACATCATGTTGCTTCAGTTGCTGTTGCAATTGCTATGAGCCTTCAGAAGCAGTTTCCCATTATCAAACCACAAGAATCTGGCTCAATCAGTGCTTGGCAATCATCAAGAAGATCCCAAGTTCTAAATCAAAGTGCTGCTTTATTAAATCGAAAATCTCGAGGGACTACAAAATGAAAATGAAAATCAAGATTGAAAATGAAACTTATGAAGTGGAAATAGACGATTTGGAATCTCGCCCAATTCTGGCAACAGTAAATGGAGAAACATTTGAAGTGTTTCTTGAAGAAACCCAGGTCGTAAAACCAGTTGTTACCACACCTGCATCCGTTAAATCTCCAGCACCTGCTCCGGTACGAGTAACACCCAAACCAGCAGCTGCTGCAGTTTCAGTCAGCGGCAAATCAGTCCTTGCGCCAATTCCAGGTGTAATTGATTCGATTAAAGTGCGGGAAGGTGAGGAAGTCAAAAATGGCCAGGAATTGTTGATCCTAGAAGCGATGAAAATGAAAAATGCTATCCGAGCAACTCGTGACGGAAAAATCGAACGGATTTTTGTTTCGGTAGGTGATCAAGTTCCACACAACCATGTTTTACTAGACTTCGCTGATTAGTGGAGGCTATTCATGGATTTTACCCAATTACTTACTGAAATTACCCGTGGCTTTTCGTCATTTACCTGGCAAAACGGGGTAATGATACTGATTGGTTTAACTTTAATTGCTCTGGCAATTATCAAAGAATATGAACCTGTATTATTACTTCCGATTGGTTTTGGTTGTATTTTAGCGAACTTAGGTATGTCTGCTGAACATGGTGTTTTCAAAGTCATTTATGACGCAGGCATTAAAACCGAATTATTCCCTCTCTTAATTTTTATTGGTGTCGGAGCAATGATTGATTTTCGACCGTTGCTTTCTATGCCCAGAATGGTTTTATTAGGGGCTGCAGGTCAATTTGGGATTTACGGTGCATTAATGGTTGCTTTAGCATTGGGATTCCCTTTGAATGAAGCTGCTGCAATCGGAACAATTGGTGCTATAGATGGTCCAACAGCAATTTTTGTTACAACCAAAATAGCTCCCGAAATCCTGGCTCCTGTTGCTGTAGCAGCTTATTCCTATATGAGCTTAATCCCGGTGATCCAAATTCCATTGATGAAACTCCTGACAACCCGAAAAGAACGCTTAATTCGGATGGAGTATTCCGCAAAACCTGTATCAAATAAAGCAGTAATTGCTTTTCCAATCGTCATCACTATCATCATCAGCTTGTTGGCTCCTGATGCAGCACCACTTATTGCGACGCTGATGCTTGGAAATCTCTTAAAAGAATCAGGTGTTGTTGATCGTCTTAACAAATCCGCTCAAAACGAATTAATAAATGTCTCAACTTTGTTTTTGGGTCTGGCCGTAGGTGCGACAATGATTGGTAGTTCTTTCTTAAATGTAAAGACACTTGGCATTCTGCTGATCGGTTTATTTGCTTTTGTGTTGGATACAGTTGCTGGACTCATGTTTGGTAAACTGATGAAAGTTCTATCCGGTGGAAAGATTAATCCATTGATTGGAGCTTGCGGTATCAGTGCATTCCCAATGGCTGGGCGTTTAGCTGCTCAAGCTGCTCAGGAAGAGGATTTTGAAAACTTCATTCTGATGCATGCCATGGGTGCAAATACTGCCGGTCAATTAGGTTCCGTTATTGCAGGTGGATTATTGCTAGCCATCACGCTTGGAATCATGGGTTAGTCTAAAAGTTCTTTCTTACGTTCAAGAAAAAAGACTGAAATCCTTTGATATCAGTCTTTTTTTATTGAAAATGAATTTACCACACAAATTATTTAATTGAGTTCAACTAATCAAAATCCAGACGGTATCCAACCCCTCTGACCGTTTTAATGAAATCTGGATGACGTGGATCCTCCTCAACCAGATTTCTTAACCAACTGACATGTACATCCAGCGTGCGGGTATCACCAATATATTCTGTCTCCCATACAAATTTAAACAATTCATCGCGCCCAAAAACCTGACCGGGTTTCTGCATGAGTGCTTGTAGAAGCCGGGTTAAACGAGGAGTCAGACTGATTTGTTTTTCATTAATTTTAACGAATCGATTGGTAAGATCCAAATCAAGCGGCCCAGATTTGATGACATCATTACTGGGTTTTAGTGGCAGCAGCACTTTAATTCGGTTGAGTAATTTCTGCAAAGTGAACGGCAAATGCATGATGATATCCGCGTCAAATTCATCTTTCTCATTTACACCATTTCCAAGTATTAAAATGATCGGGGTTTTACTGGTTGCTGATCTTAATGATTGGCAGATTCGCTTTCCGCTGGTTCGCATCGAATCTGCATCAATCACAATGATGTCTGGTTGTTCTTTTTCTAATTTATTTAATGCGGCATTCCCACTGGGCACACTAATCACGCGAAAACCTTTTTTCGTTAACCCCCCCACAAACGATGAACGTTCTGCCCTTTTTCCCTCAATTACCAAGATTTTACCTGACAATTACACTACCACCTATTCTTAAGATATTAATAGAAAAGCCTTCTAAGAAAGTGCTATTTTTAAAACGGTGTTTGCCGATTATATACACAATTATTCAAATTGCAAATAAAAAAAGTTAATGAATTCCATAATCCGAAAATGATACCGGCGATTTGAATAATAAGTGAATTCATTATACCTTAACCTTAAAAAAAACAAGTTAACAGTTTTTCTTAAGATTGGCTAATCTTAAGAAAAACTCAAAACCTTAATAAATAACAAACTGTACGATCATTTGCGTGCAGAGTATCACCATGTTAAAATAAGGATAAGGATCCGCTCATTTCCCTGCGGGAGGAAAAATGTCAAACACAAAAATGGTCGAAGTAATCATCGATAGCGTACGTGTCAGTCTGACCAATCAACAGAGAATCGTCGTTCTTCGTGATATCAATGCAGAACGTTACCTGCCTATCTGGATCGGCCCTTATGAGGCTGAGTCAATTACTATTGCCTTACAGGAAATTGAAGTATCCAGACCTCAAACGCATGATTTAATAAAAAACATTTTCAATCAAATGAACGCCCGTTTGCTTAGGGTGGAAGTGCTTTCCCTAAAAGATGATGTGTTTTATGGGAATTTGATTGTTGAAATCAATGGTGATGTAATCGAAATCGATTCAAGACCCTCCGATGCATTGGCATTGGCTGCACGAACACATGCCAAGATTCTGGTATCTGAAGAGGTAATGAATTCAGCTGGTATTATTCCAGAAGTGGACATTCAGGAAAGCGATATTCATCAAACGCAAGCTCCTTTAGCCAACACCCAACAACCACAGGATGACATCAGCGAGGAAAGATTATCAGTTTTTGAAGATTTTTTGGGATCGCTCGATATTGGTGGATTGGACGAAGATAATGAAGAGGATAATCCATCAGATGAGGAACCGGATAAATAAAACTTAAATAAATCCTTTCAAAGCATTGATACCCAGAAATGTAAATTTCAGGATGTAAGTTATTTGTTTTACCTTCTGATCACTTATATAATTTATGTAGATAAATCGAATCAGAATGCATTTATTACCTTTTTTCTATTTAATAAAGCATAAGTAGAATCGATAACTCTTTGGAATTTCAATTGGGGCAGTTGTTTGGTAGAATTGACATCCAAGTCCCGAAAGCTGGAAAATCATGATGGATTATTTGCCACCGGAAGAAAACAACACAATTTCATCACAACAACCACATAATCGCGAAGCAGAAGAAGCTGTATTAGGCGCTATTTTAATTTTTCCTGAATCATATTTTGATCTTTCACAAAAGCTTAAAGGGGATGATTTTTATATCATTCGCAACCGCTGGGTGTGGGAAGCATACGCAACATTGATAGAACGACGACAGAATATTGACCTGTTGACAGTGAGTGCTGCGTTAAACGAGAAGAACCATCTTGCAGAAATCGGTGGAACAGCTTACCTTACAGCCCTCATCAACCAAACACCCACCTCACTGCACGCAGAAGCATACGCAGAAATTGTAGAAGAAAATGCTATGCGCCGCAGAATGTTAGAGGCTGCCAATCACCTGGCGAAACAAGCTTACGATCGTGGAAAATCAGTCAATACTCTATTGGATGAAGCAGAAAAAGCTGTATTTGGTTTAAGTGAAAGACGGATCACGTATGATCTCCAACCGATTCAGCGTGTTCTGGGCAGTTATTATGACCGAATTGATCAGCTTTCTCAACGTCCGGATGAAATCTTTGGAGTGCCTACTGGTTTAATCGATCTGGACAAGATACTGGGTGGTCTGCAAAAATCCGATTTGTTAATTATTGCCGGTCGCCCTGGTATGGGTAAAACCGGTTTTATGTTGTCGGTGGCAAAAAATGCGGCTCAGAAACACCGCAAACATGTGGCTGTCTTTTCACTGGAAATGTCAAACGAACAATTGATCCAACGTTTGATTGCTCAGGAAACTGGTATCGACACCCAACGATTAAGATCAGGTCAATTGTTTGATGATGAATGGTCAAAATTCAACCACGCCATCGAGGTCTTGAGTGATACCCATATCTGGTTGGACGATACCCCGGCGATTACCCCCCTATCATTGCGGACCAAATGCCGCAGGCTGCATATGGAACATCAACTTGATTTAATTATTGTCGACTATCTGCAGTTGATGGCGGGAGATACCCGCACCGAAAACCGCGTACAGGAAGTATCCTACATATCCCGTAATTTGAAAGTGTTGGCAAGAGAATTGAATGTTCCTGTTCTGGTTGGCGCCCAGCTTTCTCGCGCTGTTGAGCAACGAGCAGATAAGCGCCCGGTTTTATCTGATTTGCGTGAATCCGGTAGTTTGGAACAGGATTCCGATATTGTTATGTTTATTCACCGCCCTGATGAAAAAGATGCTGACAATCCTCGCCAGAATATTGCTGAAATCATCATTTCTAAACACCGTAATGGTCCCACCCATCCTGGAATTGAATTGGTGTTCCTGACCAACCTGGCTCGTTTTGAAAATGCTGCCAAATCAGAAAAACCAGCCTTCAAGAAGAGATAGGATGAAGGTATTTTCTGGCTTTTCCAAAAGCGATGGTGCTCAGATGACGTCCATTCCATCAGAGTTCTTTATTAATTTATTACCCCTCATTGAAAATTTATTTGAATTGAAAGTAATTTTGTATGCGATCTGGTTCCTGGAGCACCTTGAAGGCAAGATTAAGTTTATCCGCTATCAGAATTTTGTATCCGATGACACCTTCTTAGCTGGGATGGGTGGAAACCGGGAAGAAGCCCGTAATAATTTAAATATTGGATTACAACTGGCTGTCGATCGAAATAGTTTGTTAAAAGCAACAGGTGAAAATCAACCTTTGGAAGATACGATATATTTCATTAATACACCGCGAGGGAGAGCTGCCCTTAAAGGGCTTTTAGCCGGTTCCTGGCAATTTGAAGATCAGCCGCTTCCTACACGCCAAGCGCTGCGCCCCAACATTTTTAAATTATACGAAGCAAATATTGGGCCTCTAACCCCGATGATTGCCGAAACGCTGCAAGAGGCTGAAGAAACATATCCTATGATCTGGATTGAACAGGCGATAAGAATTGCAGTAGAAAACAACGTGCGTCGATGGCGATACGTTGAAGCCATTCTATCATCCTGGAAAGAAAGAGGACGTGATGAAAAAGATAGACGAGACACTCAAGAAGATTCAAAAAGATTCCTCGATGGAGAATTTGGACAATTTTTCAAAACCGGATAGAGAAACCGCTCTGGGAGATCCTGAGTGCGAAATTTGTGGTGGCATCGGTTGGGTACGCCAGGATCTACCCATCTCACATCCCGATTTTGGACGAATGCAAGTCTGTGAATGCCGTCAATCTCAAGTAGCTCAGCAGGCGCAAGCACGTCTTTTTCGTCTCAGTAATTTGCAGGCTTTTTCTCAAATGACATTGGATTCATTCAAGACTGAAGGCAGGATGGGATTGGGTGATCAACAAGTCTCATCGTTGCAGGTAGCTCACAACCAGGCTTCTCATTTTTCTCAAAATCCCACTGGTTGGCTTTTATTCATGGGTACCTATGGCAGCGGAAAGACCCATCTTGCTGCTGCCATAGCAAATAAAGTAATCGAATCAGGGATTGCCACGTTGTTCCTGACGGTGCCAGACCTATTGGACTGGCTGCGGTACTCCTATGGATCTCATGAAAGTAGCTTTGAAGAACGATTTGAAGAGATCCGCAATATACGATTATTGGTGCTCGACGATCTCGGAACCCAAAACACAACCCCCTGGGCGGAAGAAAAGCTCTATCAGATTTTAAATCATCGTTATACCCACCATCTTCCCACAGTCATCACCACGAATCAAGAATTAATCGAGATTGAAGGTCGTATCCGTTCCCGGTTACAGGACCCTGATCTCGTGACAATTGTGCGGATTCTGGCACCAGATTTTCGATCTCCTGTTCGAGAAGAAAAAAGAACAATATCGACCCTGGAATTACTGTCGGATTGCACCTTTGGCACTTTTAACTTGCGAGACCGCGAAAAATTGACTCCAGAACAAAAACGAAGTCTAGAGGGAGCCTTCGATGCAGCCAATTCATTTGCCAATGACCCTCATGGTTGGTTGGTATTTGTAGGTACATATGGATGTGGAAAAACCCATCTGGCTGCAGCTATTGGCAATTATCGTCTGGCTTTTGGTGAAGAGCCCATATTTGTGGTTGTTCCTGATTTTCTGGATCACTTACGGGCAACATTTAATCCCACCAGCAATACCTCATATGATCATCTCTTTGAACAGGTGCGCTCTGCTTCACTGCTCATCCTGGATGATCTCGGCACTCAATCTGCTACTCCATGGGCACGGGAAAAACTTTACCAGATTTTCAATCATCGATACAATGCCAAATTGCCTACGGTGATTACCACTTCCAATGACTTGGGAGACATGGATCCCCGGATACGCAGCCGAATGTTGGATACCAGATTATGCTCCATGCATCTTATCCTCGCTCCCGCCTACATTCGTTCTGCCGAAAGTTCATCGAAATCGCGTAAGAAAAATTAGCAGATTCATTTTTCACAAAAATGATGATATCCAGATACCCTATCAAAATTCCTGGATTTGGAAAACAAAGAATCGAGTTGGAGATCTCAGGTTTCCTGGGAAAAACCCACATTCTATTGAACGGTAATCCAGCCGAAAAAGGTCATCGTAAAGACGAATTTATTCTTTATCAACCGGATGATGTTCGGGTGAGTGCTCAATTACAAAGCACATTTTTTGATGTGATCCCTAAAGTAATCGTGCAGGGAGAAATATATGATGTTCTCCCGCCATTGACCTGGTATCAATATGTTTTTGCCGGATTAAGTTTGATTCTGGTCCTGTTTGGAGGAGGCTACGGCGGCCTACTGGGTATGATCAGCTTTTTAATTAATATTCGGATACTACGAAGTTCTTATCGGATAGGTTTACGCTTTCTTCTGATCCTTTTTATGAACATGCTGGCATTCTTTATTTTCACGTTATTGTCCAGAAATCTTCCTGGTCTTTTTATTTTATAGAGACTACACAAATATTTCGTAACTCCTGCTTTATTTGCTAAACTACAGAGAGAATTTCCGGATGGTGAGGGAGAACGATTGATGAAATCATCTACTTATGATGTGGCGATTATTGGGGCTGGAATTGTAGGTCTGGCGACTGCATTGAAATTAGTGCAGAAGTATCGATTATCTCTGGTCATCCTCGAAGCTGAAAATGAAGTAGCTGCTCACCAGACCGGCCATAATAGTGGTGTTATTCATTCTGGCCTGTATTACAAACCAGGATCATTGAAAGCGCTTAATTGTGTTTCCGGTCGAGAAGCCATGTATCGCTTTTGTGAAGAAAATGAGATTGTCCATGATCGCTGTGGAAAGGTGGTGGTCGCCACCAACCCATTGGAAATTCCTTCCTTAAATATGCTGGAAGAACGCGGAATCGCCAATGGGTTGGAAGGAATCCGTCGTCTGTCTCCGGAGGAAATACGCGAAATTGAACCATATGTAAACGGAATTGATGGCCTCTGGGTTCCCCAAACAGGTATTGTGGATTATAAGGATGTTTCCAAAACATATGCCCAATTAATCCTGGAATCCGGTGGAGAAATCAATACCAATACCCGGGTGACTGGATTCATAAATAATAACAATCTCTTCCAGTTACAAACAACCAACGGTGAAATTGAAACGAAAAATTTGATCAATTGCGCTGGGTTACGATCTGACAAGATCGCCCGGTTGTGTGACGTTGAACCAGGATTACAAATCATTCCTTTCCGGGGAGAATACTATGAAGTAGTACCAGAAAAGGAATATCTGGTAAAAAACCTGATTTATCCTGTGCCTGATGTGCGCTTCCCATTTCTGGGGGTACACTTCACCCGTATGGTGCATGGCGGGGTGGAAGCTGGTCCAAATGCAGTTTTGGCTCTCAAACGGGAAGGGTATAAAAAATCGGATATTTCCATTCCAGATATTGCATATTATGGTATGTATGTTGGCTTTTGGAGGATGGCTTTCAAGTATTGGAAAATGAGTATATCCGAGACATATCGTTCATTTAGCAAATATGCCTTCGTCAAGGCATTACAACGCCTCGTCCCTGATTTACAGATGGAAGATGTACATCCTGCCGGCTCAGGTGTGAGAGCCCAGGCATTATCATCTGATGGTAAACTTTTGGATGATTTCAACATTGTGGAGAGGCCACACCAGGTTCATGTATTGAATGCTCCCTCCCCGGCCGCTACAGCCTCTCTTTCGATTGGAGAAACAATCGCTGTCATGGCTGAGAAGAATTTTCAATTGGTGAAAATTTAAAGCATTCACGTTCCAGCACTCAAAATTATGTGAAAGATGATTGCACCCCTCTTGATTAACATACTATAATAAAGATACCTGATTCTTGGAAAGCTGCATGAGTAATAATCCTGTCCAGTTGATCATTGATGGAGAGATATGGCTTCAGGTGTCCGATTTTAACGAATCGACATCTTACGACCGTCATTTTGTGATTAAACGCTTGCAGAATGGGCATGATGTTTTTATCTTTGGAAATGGGGAGAAGGGATGCCGTCCATCGGATCGTTATGGGAAATTTGCCAGCCCATACAAGTTACAGACTTTTACCCAGGATGAAATTCAGCAACCAGTAGTTTCTCCGAATGGAAACAAACCACTTAATGCACTCGCGGGTATCTATCGGGCAGTGGTTATCTCCAATGAAGATCCTGATAACAGAATGAAAGTGCAGGTTAAAATTGATGCAATTCCTGAAATGGGTTTGCTCTGGGCAGCATCGGTAGTTCCGCTAAAAGAAAATGATCGTATTCGACCTGCGGTTGGCGACCTGGTCTGGATTAGTTTCCGTAACGGTGACCCCAATCAACCACTCTGGTTAGGAAAAATCAGCGAAGAAGAACCACCATCTATCTTTGTCCTGTAAAGAACAGCAAATAAGATCAGCACAGGTGATAACAAAAAAGCAGATGTTAATAATCCAGCCTGGATGGAATATTGCCGGGCAATGATCCCAACCAAAGGCCCTCCACCTATCTGACCCGTTGCATCCACCAAGCTGCTTAAGGACATAATCGTAGCCCTGGTTTCCGACGGGATATTTTGATTAATCCAGGCACTGTATAAAGGATAAATGAGGGAGCGAAAAACCCCGATCAGCAATAAAATAGAAAAGGATAAGAGCATCTGGTTTGCAAAAGGAAAAACCACCAGGCTGATCACCAACCCTGCACTGAATAAAGTCAAAAAGCGGGTTAATTGAACTGCTGGAATCAGTTTTCCAAGATATTTTCGTAGAAGACCTGCGGAAAAAAAAGTCAATAGCATGCCAATGGCACTCAATCCCCCAAACCAGCCCACCATGGTTCCCTCTCCCAAATCAGGCAGGTTGAACTTATCAATCAGATGTGGCACTGATAATCGATCCAACCCTTCTGAATAAAATCCAAAAAAGAACCCAATCAATAATATTCGCCATAAAATCGGATGAATTTTAACAGTTTTCCAACCCGACTTAATCGTCTGTACAAATCCCTCCATGGAGGTCTTTACAGACGTTGATTTTCGAATAAAAGCATTTTCTGGCATCCAGATGATTAAGTAAAATCCCATTAACCAGAAAAACAGCCCTCCAAGAAGCATAGGAATCCGCATCCCCCAGATGGTCGAAAATAGCACACTCAAACCGATGGCGATCAAAGCACCAACCTGCTCTAATTGGGCAGCATGTAAAAAAGCAGAACCCGCCTGGTCTTCACCAATTTCATCGGTGATCCATGCCTGGGTGGCTCCGCTGGTAAATGTGTAACCCAATCCCCATATGACCTGCGCTATCAATATGAAAACAAAGGATTGGAAACTGGCTTGCACCACAAAACCTAATCCTATTAAAAACACACCAATAATGATGGAGGTTCTGCGTGAAATTGTATCCGCGACCACGCCAGTCGGTATCTCAAAAATAAAAATCGATAATTCCAGGGCAGTCCCCACCAGCACCATCTGTAATGGATCTAATCCAATCTCGGTCACGAAATAAATCAAATTGACCGTAAAAACCATGGTCATAAATGCACTATTAAAAACACTGTACTGCAAAAATATAGAGTAAGGACCTTGTTTTCTATTGAATATGGTCATTTAAGCATGGTTGAAAGAAGCATAACGAATCCCCCCATGAACGCACAAAAGGTGTTCACTACATCATTGTTAAACCACTTCCATCCCCGTAGGATTTCTGTTTTTCTACCACATGAATGCAGTGGATGTTTTTCGGTTTCTTTTTCACAACCAGGACAAAAATAAATGGCCTGCACCGTCGCCCCTAAAAAGGAATCCACCAGGCTTCCAAAAACACCGGCAGCAGAAATACCAATTAAGGTAGTCCAGATTTCTGCGTTGGAAGGTTTCTGAAGAAAGACTGGCCAGAATAAAATTGCCAGAATTGCGATGAAAAGTGAAGCGAAAAATGCCGCAAATGTGCCTAACGTTGTTACCCCACCCGATGCCCCGGCCTCCATTG
>JACZIY010000108.1 GCA_014860845.1 Anaerolineaceae bacterium | reverse complement strand
GTCCATCGATCAAATTCCAAATAAAATCTCCTACCCTATTCACCGTTCTGACTTTGCCTTTTTGACCGTGTACCAGCAGTCCTTCGTTTTCGACTTTGTGATAATAAACTTCTTCATTTTGAACTGGTATGCTTGAAAGTTTCATAGAGCTCCTTTGTTGAAATAAAATTTTCGATAAAAAAAAGAAAAAGAATAAATGATGCGATTGAAGATGCGAATTAAAGGATGATTTAAACGTATTCGGTATCCATGTTTTTCAATTTCAATGACTTGTCCCAAAATCTGTTCCAATTTGACCTGAGGATCGGAAAACCTGGACCAATCTCCCCGAGTAATAATTTCTGAACCGTTTATTCTGATGAGGCGATGAATGACAAAATCCATTCCGCGGTCAATCAAAACAATTTCACCTTTCTGAAATCCCAACCTGTTGCTAGAGGGTTCAATGAACACCCAATCACCTTTCTGGATTAATGGTTTCATGCAATTTCCGGTAACTTTGAAACGAAAAGAATCGTTTTTCTTCAGACCTGAGATGATTTGAGCATGTATAAAAGATTGCATTGATTTTGTCATCGTGTTACCAATGGTAGATAGATGCCCCAATCAATTGGGGATAACTCTAACGCAGGGTCGCCAAAAATCATGTAGGTAAAAATCAGGCTATCGTTGCCATGGTTAGTCATCAGATTTAATTTTGCATTCAAATCCAATGCACCCAGGGTGGGATTTGTTAGGTTAGAGAAGGCCGAGAAAAATCCACGTTGAAGTAATTCGTGACCGTTTACATAGCCATTGCCGGGTGATGAGAGCATGGCAACTGCGCCTTTATCTGCAACACGGGTCAATTCTTCTGCCAAAGAACGGCGATCGATAGTTTGGCCAGGTATATTGGGTGGAAAATACCAATAACCATCCACACAATCCAGTGAAAATACAACCGGGTAAAAATCCTGATTGGAAAGTTGAGGAATATCATCCACATGGAAAATCTTTTCAGCTGCCCAATAGTTGATGGCTCCGTGCCCGTTATAAGTGATGATCTGGTTCCCCTGAGCAAATGCCTGAGTTATATTGTTTTTTACCTGAGTACAATTATCAGATGTGGAGGAACGACAATTGTATTCATCCAAAAAGATTCTGGTGATCTGATATGGCTCTTGAATTTCATCAGCAATGACCTGATTTACAATGGCTGGAAAGTTGCCAGCAGGATCTGTTTGACAGATTGTCGTGGAATCATTATCAGTACAATTAGCTGGATCCTGGAGGTAATAATTATCTGCCACAAAGGTAAGGTTCCTTTTCCAATCAGAATTCCCGGTTTCAAATTGAATGGTCTTATCGATATAAGCTTGCAGTTCTTGTGAGGTGTTCACAGGCAGGCGGCCAATCATGGCATCCGGGAAAATATCATCACCAGCCACTGCAACCAGATCACTGAGACTATCCACCTCCCCTTGCAAAGGATCAACCCAGACAAAATTGGGGGGTAAAAAAATTTCAGCTAGAGATCTATTTTGCTTCAAATCCCAATGTCCATCCCCAACCACTAACACATATTGAGGAGCAGGCGCTTCCCAATGCTGATAGATATACCCAAAGAAATTCTTGATCGCAATGGGGTGGGAGATGCCGTAGTTGAACTGATTGTACACATCCTGCAGATCAACCAGGCGAACTTTATTACCCTGGGATGAGCGATAATCTACCAGGGATTGTAAAGTATCGAGAAAAATCGTGGGAGATATGATCAGGTAATCTGCCTGTTGGTTCG
>JACZIY010000793.1 GCA_014860845.1 Anaerolineaceae bacterium | reverse complement strand
ATGAACGAGGCGCATTAATAACGGTTAATCACCCTTATGAAGGTGGTTGTGAGTTCAAGTATGATTTACAAAGTTTGCCCTTCGATTGTCTGGAAATATGGAATGGTCCCATGCGTGAATCAAACCTGAAGGCTGTGGGATTATGGCAGGCGTTATTATCGTCAGGAAAGAAAATCCCAGCCTGTGCGGGCAGTGATTATCATCGCGATACCCCTTTCATTTTCCTGGGTGGACCTACAACCTGTGTGTTTGCCGAGTCAAATGGCGCCAGTGATATCCTGGCAGCGCTCAAAGCCGGGCATGCCTACTTTATTTTTGCACCCAATGGTCCCGAATTGGAAATGAAAGTGAAAGATGATTTCATACTGGGAGATAGCGTGGAGTGGTCTGAATTCAACCATTTTGATTTTGACATAACGAAATTACTGGCAGGTGACAAAGTACGGGTGGTAACCGGACAGGACAGCCAGCTGGTCTGGGATGCTCCCAGCAATGGCAGATTTAAGATGACCTACACCATGCAGAAACCCGGATTTGCGCGCGTGGAGGTGTTGAGAGCATTCTTGCCTGGTGTTCCATTATTACCGGCATTAATCTCCAATCCAATTTATTTTGATAATCTATAAATATTTTTTCGAGAACCTAAAATGAAATCAATTTTCCCTGTAAAATCTTCATTACTTTTATCCCAAACCATTTCTACTGAAGTACTTCCTCAATTTGGATTAGGGGCAAATTCCAAATGTGAGTATTTCACAGGTGGATTTAGCCATACATATCGGGTTACTTCTGAAAAGGGAGTTGTTTACTTCTTGAAGAGTTATCGTACCAATTGGCGCACCAAAGCTGATATCCAATATGAAATGGATGTTCTCAATCATTTGAAGAAAAAGAATTTCCCGGCAATACAACCAGTTAAAACGATCACAGGTGAATATTATTACCCTGTAAATGCACCTGAAGGTATCCGATATCTTGTACTACTCACCTTAGCACCAGGCACTTTAGCTTCATATGAACAAAAACCTGAGGAAGTAGCCACCCAATATGGTCAAGCAGTTGCCCAAATGCATAATGCTCTAGATGATTTTCATAGTATTCATCAACGCTTTCCACTGGATTTAGATTTCTTTACCGTTGAGCCTCTGAAGACTATTGAACCATTTCTAAAAAATCGGCCTGACGATTGGCACTTCATTCAACAGTTCGCTAATACTTTACGCCAGAGAATAATCGACATGCCAGGATTTGAATTAGAATTAGGATTTTGTCATGGAGATTTACAGGGATACCACGCCAATGTTTCTCCAGATGGCACATTCACGTTCTTTGATTTCGATTGTGGTGGATATGGATATCGAGCATATGATTTGGCGGTTTTTTTATGGTGTTGCAGATTAGAAAATGCTATTTCTGAACGATGGGAACCTTTCCTGAAAGCATATAAATCGCAGCGAGTCTTAACTCCATTGGATGAAAGAGCCATACCTCTATTTGTTTGCGCGCGTTATCTCTGGCATATTGGAGTTCATACACGCAATACGCCTGATTGGGGTATCGAAATGATCAATGATGAATATCTTCAAGACCATTTGGGGAAAATGCGAAAGGCCGAGGAAGATTACCTGTTACAATAACTTCGTTTTACAAATTAAACGATATCTTATTCACACAAACAGGCTTTTCATGAATCCTGAAACCACCAATCCTTCCAGATCCCATCTCAAAGCAGTATTTCTCGCATTATTCGTAACCTTCCTGTGGTCTACTTCCTGGGTGCTTATTAAAATTGGATTGAAAGCCAGTTTGCCCCCGGTAACCTTTGCCGGTTTACGCTACACATTGGCTTTTCTATGTTTGCTGCCTTTTGTCTTAATTAACCCATCTCATCGTCAAATGGTAAAGATTTTTTCAAAATCCACCTGGTACCAACTGATTCTTCTGGGGCTGGTGTTTTATACCATCACGCAAGGCGCTCAATTTATCGGCCTGGCTTTCCTCCCCGCTGCAACCGTGACGCTCTTATTGAATTTCTCACCCATTTTTGTGGCTATCCCCAGCGGAATTGTCAACCAGGAAGCCACCACTTTTACACAATGGATGGGGATACTATTATCAGTGGCTGGTGCAATTGTTTATTTCCTTCCTTTAAATACCTCAGCCAATCAGGTAATAGGTTTTATTGCAGTGTGTATTGGCGTTCTGGCAAATGCCAGTTCTTCTCTATTGGGAAGAAAAATAAACACCCAAAGTGGATTACCAGCGATCGTCATTACCACCATCAGTATGGGGATTGGTGGGGTTTTGTTATTAATCATCGGAGCAACTACACAGGGATTGGGTCAACTCAACTTAATCCAGTGGCTGATTATCATCTGGTTGGCAGTCGTCAATACAGCAATTGCATTCACTTTTTGGAACAAATCCCTACAATCACTCACGGCAGTCGAATCAAGCATCATCAATAGCACCATGCTGCCACAAATCGCGATCCTGTCCTGGGTATTTCTGGATGAGCCCTTAAATCTCAGACAGATTTCGGGGTTGGGATTGGTAACGATTGGCATTATTATCGTTCAGGTATGGAGGGGGAAAAGAGGATAAAAAAACATAATGATTGGTGAGGTTTATTATTCACCATTTATTATTTACCCCTTTTCATTATTTTAATTGGTGATAGAATTGCTCTTCGTGCCTCCAGTGAGGTGCGCATTTTTTTAACAACAAATTGAAAGGCAGCAAAATGGGAAGAAAAAATTACATTCAGATGCTGCGCGATGAATTTCAGGGATACAACCGTACTAAATTACAACAGGATTTATAAGCCGGGTTGACGGTGGTTGCAGTGGCATTACCATTAGCGCTGGCGTTTGGTGTGGCATCCGGTGCGAGTGCGGCAGCGGGACTGGTAACAGCCGTGATTGCTGGCCTGGTCATTGGATTACTCTCTGGTGCTCCTTATCAAATTTCGGGACCCACTGGAGCGATGAGTGCTGTGTTAGTGTGCTGGTGCAGCGTTATGGATTACAGGGAATCTGGATAGCGGGTTTGATTTCTGGCCTGTTTTTGTTGATTATCGGTGTTCTGAAATTGAGGCGCTTCATTGCCTTCATCCCCTCACCTGTGATCACTGGTTTTACATCTGGTATTGCCCTGATTATTTTTATTGGTCAAATCGACAACTTTTTAGGCGTTAAAACACCTGGAAATGAATCAGCATTGTTTAAATTCCTGGAATACTTCAAAGGTGGGTTTACTCTGGATTGACATACCATTCTGATGGGATCAATTGTTATCCTGATTATGGTCTTTTGGCCAAAACGTTGGGGGGCACGTTTCCCTTCTTCATTGTTGGGAATCATTGCAGCCACTGTATTCAATGGATTAATGAAATGGCCAGTAGCCGTCATCGGAGAAATCCCCAAAACGATTTTTCTGGCAGAACGCTTGAATTTCAATCAGATCCCCTGGGAGAGTCTACCCGAATTTCTGGCACCAGCCTTAACGATCACCGCCCTGGGTGCTGTCGAGAGCCTATTGTGCGGTGCAGTAGCTTCGAATATGACTGGTGTGCGCTTACAGGCAAATCTTGAACTGGTCGGGCAGGGAATAGGCAATATGCTGATCCCATTTTTTGGTGGAGTGCCTGCCACAGCTGCTATCGCCAGAACCAGTGTGGGCATCAAATCCGGTGGGCAAACCCGATTGGTCAGTATCATTCATGCAATAGGAATTCTTCTATCCATGTTTTTACTGGCTCCCGTTATGCAACAAATCCCGTTAGCCGCATTGGCTGGTGTCCTGATGGTAACCGCCTGGCGAATGAATGAATGGCATTCCATCAGATTTATTTTTAACAAACGATTTAAGAGTGACATTCTGGCATTTTCCATTACCATGCTTGCCACCATCACACTCGATCTGACCCAGGCGATATTAATTGGAACTTTAATTACTGGTGCCATCTTCCTGAACAAAATTGCCAGTCTACAAATCAATATTCAGGAAGTGGATGCAGAAAAACTCAAATCACGCGGGATCGATATCTCACAGAAATGCCCTCATATCCGTGTCGCCTATCTCACAGGACCCCTCTTTTTTGCCGCCAGTGGAATATTTAATGAAGCTTTTTCACAAATCAAAGATACACAAACGCTCATTCTCTCCATGCGCGCTGTTCCATTATTGGACACTTCCGGGTTGGAGGTTATCCAACGTCTGCAAGAGACGATCAAACAAAGCGGTGGTCAATTGATGCTGGCTGGTGTGCATGATAACGTGAGAGGGATGATGCAACGAGGTGGATTGGAAGACAGCATTGGTGTGGAAAACTTTTTCTGGAGCAGTGAGCAAGCCATCATCGCAGCTGACAATCTGAATTGTGCCATTTGTGGGGATTGATGCAAAACCAAGTAAATCATAGATAAAGGTCCGATATTATCAATCTTCATCATTTATTTTTGATGAGGATTTTTTGTGTCATAATCTTAACAAATCAAAACATTGATTTTTTTCACTTGATAAACTGCAAAGAAACCACAGGAGTCGTTTTGAGAAATAAAGTAAAACATTTGGAATGTGAAGCCATCCTCTTTGACCTGGATGGCGTATTACTTGACTCCACCAGCTGTATTGAACGACACTGGCAGGAATGGGCGGAAAAGCATGGACTTGACTTGAAGAAAGTTCTACAAAATGCCCATGGTGTGCGCACCATTGAAACAATAAGAATAGTTGCCCCCCATTTAGATGCCGAATATGAAGCAGCTGAATTCACAGCATATGAGATTTTGGATACCGAAGGAGTCATTACCATACCAGGAGCGAAAGAATTAATATCCAAACTTGGCGCGGATACGTGGGCGATTGTAACCTCAGGTGGATACGATCTGGTTGAAGCTCGCCTGAAGAAAGCTGGATTACCCATGCCTAAATTCATCGTTACTGGAGATGATGTTTCTCAAGGGAAACCTTCACCCATACCTTATTTGACCGCTGCCAACCTACTGGGAGTATCTGCCGAAGACTGTGCGGTGATCGAAGATGCTCCGATTGGGGTGAAAGCTGGAAAAGGTGCCGGAATGAGGGTGATCGGGATTGTTTCAACACATCCAGCCAATGAATTAGTTGATGCAGGAGTGGATTTTTTAGTGGAAAGTCTAAATGATATTGAAATCATCGAGAATAGGCTGGACCAAACAATTAAAATAAATATTTCTACCTTATAGTTTTCTTCTTTCTTCGATCAACCTTTTGAATATTGTTCTAAAAAGAAGTTTATTTATTCAGTTGGTAAATTTGTTTTACGTCCAGTTAAAACATTATTAAGGTTCCTGTAAACCATTAAATTGAAGTGTAAACTTATAATTCTGAAGATTTATTATTGTAGGAGAATTATGAAAATTTTAGTAAGTAATGATGATGGTATTTTCAGCCCGGGATTGATTGCGTTGGCAGAAGTAGCATCTCAATTCGGCCAGGTAGTGATCTTTGCACCGGATTTTGAACAATCAGCTATGGGACATGCCATTACTATCAAACGACCTTTAACCTATCATCGCGTGAAATTCTTGAAAGACTTTGAATCATACAGAGTCAATGGAACTCCAGCAGATTGTGTCGCTATGGGTTTATACCACCTGGGTGAAGTAGACCTGGTTTTATCCGGTATTAATGTAGGCAGTAATCTTGGAAGTGATATCTGGCATTCTGGCACAGTCGCAGCAGCCAAACAGGGGGTCATCCTGGGTGTGCAATCCATCGCATTCAGTCAGGTGATTAATGGAGAAGAGCCCAGTTATGAAAAACAAAAACCTTATGTCGCTGAGGTTATCAAAATGCTCACCAATGGTAACCAACCGCGTCTGGTGAATGTTAATCTTCCTGAAGAACCGGTTGGTATGTGCTGGACACACCAATCCATCAGGCATTACAACGGAAAAATGGTCGAGGGACGTGATCCAAACGGCCGGAAACATTTCTGGTTTGCAGCCACACCACTCTCAAACCCGGACGAAAACAGTGATCGTTGGGCAATAGACCATGAATTGGTATCTCTGACACCACTAAGACTCAGCCTAACGGATGATGAATGGTTAGCTAAATTAATTTAGATCAAAAAATTAACTTCCGTTAAATTTAGAATAACTAAACTGAATAGGTTGATTATGGGATAATTATTAATCCAGACTAATAATCGTTACCAATATCTTTACAAGTTTAAGCAATACTCATAAAAGTTGTATATAATCATTCAACTGGCCATCGATGACCTCATTGGTATTCAAGCCAGTATAAGGATTCAGATTTTGGATTTTTTGGTTGATTTTCAAAGTGTATTAGTAACCATACTTTTGTTTCTGTTAGCGGTATTGTATTCATCAGTGGGGCATGCAGGAGCTTCCGGATATCTAGCAGTCATGGCATTGGTTGGCATTTCTGCAGAAATCATGCGACCCACGGCACTGGCATTGAATATTGTTGTAGCAGTAATAACAACTATAAAATTTTACCGTGCTGGTACCCTTTCCTGGCGATTATTTCTTCCATTAGCAATCTCTGCGATTCCTTTAGCTTTTTTAGGGGGAAGAATTGTCTTACCTGAAATTTATTACAAACCACTGGTTGGACTTATTCTAATATTTTCAGCTTGGATGATGATCCGTCAGGCAAAAAATGGTATTGAATATAAAGAAGAAAAACCTTCCATTCTTTTACTCTTGATTGTTGGGTCAACACTAGGCTTCCTGTCTGGTTTGACTGGTGTGGGAGGAGGAATATTCCTCAGCCCGCTTCTATTATTTTTACATTGGGCACCTATCAAAGTAATTTCTGGCGTAGCGGCGGGATTTGTGTTGGTGAATTCAATTTCGGGATTCTTGGGTGTAGCATCCACATCAACCCAATTTCACAATTCAATGCCGATCTGGTTACTCGTCGTTGTTGTTGGTGGATTTATCGGTGCTGAATATGGAAGCCGTCGTCTGGGAAATAACACAATTCAAAGACTATTGGCAATTGTTCTCATCATCGCTGGGATAAAAATGATTTTTATGGTTTAAAAGAAATAAAAGCGAGGATTTGATGAATAATTTATCAAAATCAAGTTAAATTGATCTTCCATTGGGATCGGGAAACCTGCATCCCGTGCATTGGAATCTGCTGGAATCACCAAGCTCACGGATTTCACACAGGTGAGTGAGGCTGAATTGCTCAAATTACACGGAGTTGGACCGAAAGCACTCCGAATTATTTCTACAGCTTAAGAAGATCATGGCTTAAATTTTGCCCTCAAAGAGAATTCAGACAATATCAGTGACAGAGCCAATCAGAATTTTATTCGAAGAGGATAGGATCTTTTTTCCCAAACCACTATAATCAATCCATAATCATCGATATTGTTAATGAATCTCTCTAGAAAAATGAATAACCAGCCTGCAAACTTTCACAGGAAGAAACGGATCGTGATCTTAACCTATGGCACCCGTGGAGATGTAGAGCCATTTGTTGCCTTGGGAGTCGGGTTAATTCAGGTCGGCTACTCTGTTCGTCTGGTGGGGCCACAAGCTTTTTCAGCTTTGGTAGAAGATCATGGTCTGGAATTTCAAGCCATTCAAAGTAATTCTGAAGAGTTGGGGCAGGTACTGGCAGACAGAGCCGGACGGAATTGGATCAAAATGATCACGAGAATGACTGAACATGTCTTCCCGCTGGCAAAAAGCGCGCTGGGAGTTATTGAACATGCATCTATTGGGGCTGATCTGATCATTCACTCCTTTTTAATGACGGATGCCGGTCATATTATGGCGAAAAAACTAGGTATACCGGATATATCTGCACAATTCTTCCCAGTTTTTCTTCCTACTAAAGAATTTCCAGCGGTCGGGTTACCGGATCTTCCTTTCGGAAAATTGTACCGATTCGGGTCACATGCATTAAGCACCGCCACATTCCGTTATGGTCCCAGGATTATCTACAAAAGACTTAAAAAATCCGCTCCTGAACTTCCTGACCTCGCACCCTGGTTATTAACTGGTCCGGTTGAAGACCAAACTCCTATCCTTTTTGCCTACAGTCGGTTTGTTTTACCGTTTCCAGAAAATTGGCCAAAGAATGCACATATCACCGGATATTGGCAGTTACCTGTTCCGTCAGGATGGGAACCCCCTGCTGATCTTGTGAATTTTCTCGAAAATGGTACACCACCCATCTATTTTAGTCCCGGCAGTATGCAAAGCAAAAAAGCCAGCCAATTATTAAATCTGGTAATTAGGGCAGCAGTGAAATCAGGTGTACGAGTAGTTCTGGGTGTATCTCCTGCTGAGATTCCGGAAGAAATGCAAGGGGAAAATGTAATTTGTGCCAATGATGTGCCGCATGCCTGGTTATTTCCACGCGTGGCATTTATCCTTCACCATGGGGGAGCTGGAACCTGTGGATCTGCCTTATCTGCCGGTGTTCCAAATACCGCGATTCCATATTCCGTTGATCAATTTTTCTGGGCAAAGCGACTTGCACAAGCTGGGGTTGGGCCTTCTGCACCTGATGCCCGACATCTGACTGAGAAAGATTTGACCGAACTGATTCAGGATGGCATCGGAAATCCGAAGTATCGTGGAAAAGCGATTAATCTGGTACAGAAGATCCGCCAGGAGGATGGCTTGTCTAATGCTTTGGATATTATTCAAAAATCATGTAGGTCGTAATATTGTTCAGATGTACCTTCAATGAAATTTGCTTATGAACTGTTAGATAGATAGAGATACGATATTGGTTAATGAAAAATCACCGCTTGCTTTGGCAGGTGTTGATTATTTAATTCCGATTTATAAGGATGCAAATTCTTATCCTTTTATCGTTGAAAAGAGCATCGCAGGAAATCCCGAGGAGTTAACCCCCAAAGAGATTCATGAAAAAGCATGGTTGATTGTTTCACCAATCTTCGCGAAAGAAGAAATAGAAGCTTTTGAAAAATACCATCAATTAAAAACAAAGCAACTCACTGCAAATGTCATAGATGAAATTCTGTTCTCTGCCCACCAAGGACGAGTTGAGATATTATTTGTAGCCCTTGGTGAACAGATTTGGGGAAAGTGTAACCTTGAGAAACAACAATTGCAGGTTCACCAAAAACAAGAATCGGGAGATCATGATTTGCTTAAAATCGCAGCTATTCAAACCAATCTTAATGGAGGTATTGTGTAGGCTGTTGAAACCGAAAAAGTACCAGATGATGGGTTAATCGCAGCGATTTTCAGATATTAAGTCAAAATATCCATATTATCCAAATGAAAAATCTTGTATTCATTTCACCTTCTGAATCAGAAGGTGAAATGAGAATGGGATCTCAAAAACAAAGAAAAAATCTTTTTTTATGGTATTTTTAATTAAGTCTTAATTCATTCCCAAAAATCCAATACCATTCATTAAAATCATTTTTATAATGGAAAAAATTTTAGGAGGTCATATGAAATTTGCAGCCATTTTTTCGATAATTGTTGGTGTTGGTATGATCGGTCAATGGACAATGTCCTATCTAAGTAAACAGATTATTGAACTCAAAACTGAACCGATCCGGATTCTCTTTCACATTGCGGCTGAGATGGTTACAGCCTTATGTTTAATCATTGGAGGCGTAGGTCTGCTCTTAAATCTCACCTGGGGGATTCCAGTTTTCCTGGTAGCAATGGGCATGTTATTTTACACTTCCATCGTCAGCCCCGGTTATTTTGCTCAGAAAGGTAATTGGTTATGGCTGGGCATGTTTGTGGTTATCATTATATGTGGGTTGATCAGTATTTTTCTAGTGGTATAGGTATTCAAGGCGGTCAGTGAATATAGGCAAAATCATCATCATTATTGGCACATCCAGCTCTGGAAAGACCAGTATTGTAAGTATGATATTGTGCATGGTAAAGGTATTTACGATTTGGAAGTCGATACATCCATCTTTTCTGCAAATGAATGTGCATTGTTGATAAAGAAGAGAATAAATTCCGGAGACCCTCCAAAGGCATTGAAAGCATTATCATTAAGTGAATAACTGTGTCTATTAGTCCAGTCATCCTTTGTATTTTTCCAATACAATCATTAATAAAGATGGATTTGAAGAGGAGTTAACATGAAACGAATTATCAAATGGTCGGAACATGAATTTAGTTTCAACCAACGTTTTTTTGCCACCCTTCTGGCTGGGTTATTATTCCTCTTATTGATCCCTTTACTTCTCATTCGAGGATTGCCAGCTGTTGATAAAATAATCGATTTTCCATCTCTTTCATTTGGGATTATCAATATTGCCATTGGTGGAATAATGGTTCTGATCGGAGCAACTTATGCATTCTGGTCTATTATTTCTCAATTGACACGAGCCAGAGGAACTCCATTACCGATGATGGCCACCCAAAAGTTGTTGATCGATGGACCCTTTAAACAAAGCCGCAATCCGATGGGGTTTGGGGCTATTAGCATGTACCTTGGGATGGCTATCCTTGTAGGTTCTCTTTCTTCAATCATAGTAGTCATCCTATTCTTGCTTTTATTGATACTTTGGATCAAAAAAGTGGAAGAAAAAGAGTTGGCAATTCGCTTTGGGCAGGATTATGTGGATTACAAGAATTCCACTCCTTTCATGATTCCAATCCCTTGGAAGAAATGAATTTAACGATGCCAGGTTTCACACAATTACCAAAACCGGTTATTAAACTGATCCATTATCCTCCTCAATTCTTTTATGCGATTGGATTTGGTCGCTTATTAGGAAAATTTGTACTTCTGCTAACTACCATTGGTCGATCAACAGGGAAACCACGGGTGACACCTTTACAATATGAAGAAATAGATGGAAAAATCTATCTGGGCTCATCGTTTGGGAAAAAAGCTGATTGGGTTAAGAATATTCTCAAAAATCCACAGGTTGGTGTTCAATTCAAAGCCACAAAATTTACTGGAATTGCAACCATCATTGATGATTCAGCCAAGATTGTTGAGTTTTTAAAAATCAGGATTGAAAGACACCCCAAAATGATTGGATGGATCTTGAGAGCAGAAGGGCTTAGCATTCCTCCATCACTGGAAGAGCTGGAATCCTATGCGAAGGGGATGGTAATCGTTGTGATTGAACCCGCTTCGGACGATCAGAAAGCTTAGCATCAGCCAAACATTATCCAAATTTCTTTCCCGACTGGGGAATTCCATGTAACATCTTCTCACCTTCAATAAATAAAGGAGATCGTATGCAAAAAATATCCACCTGTTTATGGTTTAACAATCAGGCTGAAGAGGCAGTCAGACATTACACTTCCATATTTAAGAATTCCAAAGTCTTAGATCCAGCTTTTTATAATGAAGAAGGATATGGAGAACCTGGCACTGTGATGACTGTCCCTTTCGAATTGGAAGGACGGGAATTTTTAGCCTTGAATGGCGGACCTGAGTTTAATTTTACGAATGCCATTTCATTTATGGTAAATTGTGAAACCCAGAAAGAGGTCGATTACTACTGGGAACGGCTGTTAGAGGGCGGAGAAGCAGAACAATGTGGTTGGTTGAAGGACAAATTTGGGGTTTCGTGGCAAATTATTCCTACTATCATTGGTGAGCTTATGCAAGATCAGGATCCGGAGCGATCAAAACGGGTCATGAAAGCGATGTTGAGTATGGTCAAATTGGATATAGACTTATTACAAAAAGCGTATCAAGGAATTGAGTAAAATTCTAAACTTTTTTCACTCCCTATAATTTTCAATAGGGAGTATATTTTTATTTATCTCATTATTTGAGAAAATGTTAGGTATACGAAATTGAATTCCTCATCCAATACAAAAACCAATCGCCACTGGTTATTTATTCTGTTAGGAATCTTTGCAGCTTGTTTCCTGATTACAACCTGCATTGCATTAATTGGTGTAATCACCTATTTTGGAATAGCCGAATCGAGTTCCAATAATATTTATGAAATTCCCGATGTAACCATCGAACTATCTGTTGTTGACGATGGTTGTGGAGTTGTTCGAGGTGAAATTGAGGGAGACACCCCTATTAGTTCATTGACCTGGGTTATCAAGGATCAGGATGGATACTCTGTTTTGGAAAGAAATGCTGAAAATGAGTATCAGTACAGGTATTTTATCAGTGGAACTTATACCGTTCACATCAAAGCCTGGTACGATGGTGCCTATCATCAAATCAGTGATGAAGTGATAATCCAATGTAAATAAAGCTTGATAATCAGGTTTGATCTTAGCATTTCACAATAATAGTCCCTTTTAATTATCTTCTATACCAAAATACTATAAAATCGATATCAACCCAATCGTCCAAAAGTATAGAGAGGATATGATGATGCCCATCAGTAACACGACTATTCATGTTTTGATCATTTTGGTTGTATCTACATTACTCATCTTCACCGGCCTTAGAAAACAGCCAGGACTTGGTATTATTGGAGCCATCATAATAGTCGCGTTGTTTTTATGGGCTCGTGGAGAAAAAATTACCCAGATTGGATTTGCTCCTCCCCAGAACTGGTTTTTTACAATTCTGATGGGGCTTGGGTTGGGACTGATCATTCAGCTATTTTCCGTGATTCTGATTGAGCCTTTAACAGAAAAAATAACCAACTCCAAACATGATCATAGCGTAATAGATGCAGTTAAGGGCAACTGGAAGGTGTTTCTCCAGTGGTTATTCATGGTTTGGATTCTTGTTGCTGTCATTGAAGAAGGGATTTATCGCGGATATTTGATGACGGAAATGAGAGACCTGATCGGTGTAAGTCTGGGAGCGTTGATCATCAACTTGCTACTTTCTTCCCTCGTGTTTGGGTTATCTCACGGTTACCAGGGAACCAGTGGCATGATCAGCACAGGAATTGTTGGTGTTATTTTAGGAATTATTTTCATCCTTAGTGATTTCAACCTGTGGTTGGTAATCTTCACCCATGGGTTTATCGATACAATCGGCATTGGACTAATAGCCATCGGTGGAGATGAATGGATAAGAAGAATTTGGATAAAAAAATATAATCCAGATTGATCTATTTTTTCTCCATGTAACGCTATATTATCATTCAAATAAAAAGAAAACAGTTTCATTGGAATTATTCCTCGCGTCTTGATGTCAATCCCCTCCCCCATTGATAAGAAGTGAATTTTTATTTCCTGCCACTTGCTGTTTTCCTTTAATATGCTAATATTTATCTAAATACTATTGGATAAAGTGTCAGATTTTAGTTTCAACAAACCTCTATTATTTTTTTGATAATTTACTTTTATATAATCAACACCAATTCTATTTTTAGGGTTTGATTAAAAAGAAGTTATTATTTCTCATTCATTTTTTAGGATTTTCAAAGGAAGGTTTTATGGAACAATCAAATTTCTCACCACAGGAAAAATTGTGGAAACTAGCTTTAGGATTTGCTAATACTGCGATTCTATATGGTCTTGTAAAATCTGGAGTCGTTGAAGAATTGCGTTTTGATTCAAAAACATTGGAAGAGCTCGTTTATGCCTGTGGTCTCAATGCTGATGTTCTTTTCCGCACATTAAGATTTGCAGAAGTGATTGAGGTCATTAAGCTGGAAGACAATAAATATGCCCTGTCTGATATGGGTAAATTATTGTTGAAAGATGTCCCTGGTAGCCTGTATTACGGACTGCTATTAGCCGGCAGTGATCCCTGGCAACAAGCCTGGCATAATATAACCTATTCATTAACAATTGGAGAAAACGCTTTTGAAGCCGCAATGGGAATTCCTTTTTATGATTATATGAACAGGTTTCGCCAATATGGTGATCATTACAACCAGTGGATGACTATTTCTACAAAAATGTCATCCAAAGCAATCGTGGAAGCCTATGATTTCGAATCATTCCGTTCAGTTTGTGATATTGGTGGTGGACAAGGAATACTGTTACAAACTTTGTTGGAAGAATATCCACATTTGCAGGGCATATTGTTCGATCAGGAAAGTGTGATCGAAACCCATGTTCTTTCAGATTTGTCTGATCGCGTAAAAGTCAAAGCTGGAAATTTTTTCGAGAAAGTTCCTTCAGCCGATTTGATGATCTTAAAAAGTGTTTTACACAATTGGGACGATGAAAAGGCATTGATGATCCTGAATAATTGTCGGGATGTCATGTCTCTCTCTTCGCGACTGTTGATCATTGAAATGTTAATTGACTCGCCCACTGATTTGATTGGTGCATATTATGATTTAGACATGCAGGTATTATTCAATGGCAAAGAACGCACAGAAGAGGAATTTGATACATTGCTGAAGAAAGCAAATCTACGAATAAATCGAATTATTCCAACCAAATCACTCACTAAAATCATTGAGGTTGTTTTGTAATATTTTAAGAAGAAAATTTAAAGAAAATGAGACAAACCTCGTATAAAATCGCTTTATTTCTGATACCTCTGGTGGCAATCTCCTTAATAATCTTTTCCTTTACCATCATCTTGAAGGTTCATCCAGGTATGCCCGAATCAAATGTAATCCGCTGGAGTATGGCTATCGTAGCTTTGGTGGTAGCTATCGTAATGTTTGGTCTTTATGTTTTGATGAGAAAAGGAAATAAAACCGCATACGATATGCTCATTTTCATTCTTGCCATATCAGCTTTTTCATTGATTTTTGATGATTTTGGATGGATAGATTTACTTTTCTTTGGAATAACACTCTTACCTGCAATTATGTTAATGTATCATCGAAAATATTATAATAATGGACTTCCGAAACGACTACCCATCATCCAGTAGAAAAATCACAGTAGAAATGAGATTTATGAAAAATTGATTTCTACTGGATTATTCAACAGAATGAATGGAACATAGCCAATCCATGTAACGTCTTTAATTAACAGAACGGAGAATCGCAATGAAAATACTACTTCGTGTTCCATTCTTGATGGTTGTAATAATCATTATGTCAGGGTGTTCTCTCATCAAAAATGAAACCGGAATACTGGAAGGTAAGGTCAATATTGGACCTTTGTCTCCTGTTATGCAAACAGGAGTCCCTGAACCAACCCCCGCTCCTGAAGTGTATTCTGCCCGTCAAATTGTGATTTATTCAAAAAACGGGAAAAACGAAATAGCAGAGGTTCCAATCCAACCTGATGGTTCCTATAGAATTGAGCTTAAAACTGGTGAATATCTGGTCGATATCAATCATATTGGCATGGATTTCAGTAAGGATTTACCAGTGTTAATTGAAATCAAAGCCAATCAAAGCGTTTATCTGGATATTGATATCGATACTGGTATTCGCTGATCATTAAAGATCTATGGGGGCAATGATTAAGAAAAAACCATTCACCAAATTGTAAAGCGTACTTGACATTTTTAAATATTTTCCGTATAATATGTAAAGTAAGCTTTACATGGGAGTGTTTATGAAAAACAAATTGGAAGAAATGCGCAATCAAGCGGGTTGGACGCAGCAAGAGTTGGCGGACCAGGTGGAAGTGTCGAGACAAACCATTATTTCACTGGAGAGTGGGCGGTATAACCCCTCGATCTTACTAGCCTTTCGTCTTGCCAGAATTTTTAAAGTGAAAATCGAAGATATTTTTATTTATTCAGAGGAGGAACGACATGAGTGATCAAAAAAAATGGGTGAATAGTCGAATTCGCATCGGATGGTTTTTCCTGGGTCTGGGAGTGTTATTCATCCTGGTGGGTGTGTATTTTGAGATCAACTATTCTTACATTCCCTATAATGTCAGCATCATCACTGCATTGGGAATCCTGTGGGTAGGTATAGGTATTGGACTGGTTGTACGATATATGGCAGTAAAAAAGGGAGATCCATCTGCAAAACGGATGATGGTTGAGGAGCAGGATGAACGCAACCTGTTCATCCGTTACCGGGCAGGGTACCGGGCATTTTGGGTGGCGATCATTCTGGTTTACGTGGTTTTAATGTGGTTCTCGATGTCAGCCAATGGCAGCTTACCCCCCATTGGAAAAGAATTGTTATGGTACATTCAGGCGGGTTGTGTGGTGATTCCATTCGGTGTCTTTATCATTAGCGTTTTGATTGATCAGAAGAAGATTTAATAATAAGTGGAAGGAAAAAAAGGAGATCTTTATGAATTGACTCCTTACAAAACAAAAGAAAAAGAAAGCACCTTATGTTTCTATCTTCGCATAAGGTGCTTTTCATATAGCTGGATATTTTACATTTTTAAGCTGACTCAATCCATAATGTTTTCATTCCAACATGACAAAATTCATTATTGACATTATTACGTAATACTGTTATTATAGAATTAACC